>NZ_JBSFUA010000045.1:0-69219 GCF_053591555.1 Crossiella sp. NPDC003009
GGCGCGGGCGGTGCGGCGGGGCGCGCGGCCGGGCGGGCGCGGCGGATCCGGCTGGTGGCGGTCAGGCGGGGGCGTCGTCGGCGGGGACTGGACGGCATGCCACGGAATCTTGGCCGATCCGCCCAGTCCCGCCAACACCGGCAGGTAGATCGTCAGTTCGGCTCGACCGGCACCCAGCCCTCCGGGTTCACCCCGCCGGGGATCGGCGCGGCCGGGTCGTACGGGGTGCGGGTGAAGATGAAGGTGTTGACGTCCAGGTGGATGGCGGTGCCGTCGGCCGCGCGCCCGATGCGCAGCTTCTCCCCGGCGTAGTAGCCGTCCAGCCCGGTCCAGGTGCCGTCGTCGTTGGCGCGGAACCGGGAGGCTCGGCCGCGGCCGCTCCACGGGCTCAGGTCGAGCAGGCCGTCGGGCAGCAGCCGCAGCGCGTACGGGCTCGGGCCCCAGTACCACTGGCCGGTCAGCGCGAGCAGCGCCGGATCGGCCGAGGGCTGCGGCGCCCACTCCTCGGGCAGGTGCGGCTCCAGCTCGTGCAGCAGGTCGAGCAGGTCGGTGGCGATCGGGCCGGAGGGGCCGACGGTGCTGTTGGTCAGGTACAGCACCGCGGTGTCCTCCTTCGGGTCCACCCACACCGTGGAGACGAAGCCCGGCATCGACCCGGTGTGCCCGGCCAGCCGCCTGCCCTTGTGCCGCACCAGCTGCAGGCCGAGGCCGTACCCGGCACGCCACTCGTCGCCGTCGTCCACGGTGGCCGGTTCGCGCATCTCGGCCACGGTGTCCGGGTGCAGCACCTCGGCGGTGTCGCCGAGCAGGAACCGGGCCAGCCGGGACAGGTCGGTGATGGTGGACCACAGCTGCCCGGCCGGGGCCATCGAACCGGCGTCGTGCGCGGGCTCGGGCAGCAGCACGTCGGCCCACGGGTGCACCGCCCAGCCGTGCGCGTGCGGGGGCTTGGGCATCGCGGTGGTGCGCTGCATGCCCAGCGGCTCCAGCAGCTCCGCGCGCAGCGCGTCCTCCCAGGACCGGCCGCGCAGCCGGGCCACCAGCTCGCCGAGCAGGCCGTAGCCGACGTTGGAGTAGTGGAACCGGCGGCCCGCCCGGTGCGGGAGGTCCTCGCTGGTCAGGCCGTCGATCAGGGTGCTGGCCGGGTAGCCGGGGGAGCGTTCCCACCAGGGGCCGGGGGATTCGGCGGTGAGGCCGGAGGTGTGCGAGAGCAGCTGCGCCACGGTCCGCCCGCCCAGCGGGGTGCCGGGCAGGTGCCGGTCGAGCTGGTCGGAGAGGTCCAGCTTGCCCTCATCGCGCAGGCGCATGACCAGCAGCGCGATGAAGGTCTTGGTGATCGAGCCGATCCGGTACTGGGTGTCCAGGGTGACCGGCGCGCCCTCGACCTGGCCGCGGGCCCCGCTGAAGACCAGCTCGCCGCCGCGGACCAGCCCGGTGGTGAGCGAGGGGAGCCGGCTGCTCGCCTGCTCGACGGCCACCCGCCGCAACAACGCACGTCGCGTGCCGGGCAGCAGCTCACTGGACGACATGGCAGGCACTCCCTAGAACAGGCTGGTACTGGCGATTTCTCCCGGCGGACGCTACCGCACTCGGTTGTGGCCGTACGCGGGAGGAAATACCGTGGTCGCCCAACCAGCGGCCTGGGGGCTGACCATGAAGACGCACTGGCAGGCGTGGCGGGACCGGCGGGGCGAGCGCGGCCGGGTGCTCTCCCGGCAGCGGGCCCGGATCACCGAGCTGGTCTCCTTCGCCAGGGCCAACTCCCCCTTCTACCGCGCCCACTACGCGGATCTGACCAGGGACTACCGGCTCACCGACCTGCCGCCGACGAGCAAGCCGGAGCTGATGGACCGCTTCGACGAGTGGGTCACCGACCCGGCCGTCCGGCTGGCCGAGGTGGCGGCCCACCTGGCCGACCCGGCGCGGATCGGCGTGCTGTTCCAGGACCGCTACCTGGTCTCGACCAGCTCGGGCAGCAGCGGGCAGCGCGCGGTGGTCCTGCAGGACGAGCGGATGCGCACGGTGTCCACCGCGCTGGGCGCGCTGCGCACCATGCCCGCGCTGGGACCGGGCCTGCTGCGCCGGATCGCGGCCGAGGGCGGGCGGATGGCCAGCCTGGTCGCCACCGACGGCCACTTCGGCGGGGTGGCCACCGCGGAGTTCCAGCGCTCGCGGCGGGCCTCGCGGGCCGAGCGGCTGCGGGTGTTCTCGGTGCACGCGCCGATCGCGGAGACGGTGGCCGAGCTCAACGACTACCAGCCCACGATGCTGGGCGGCTACGCCACCGCCCAGGTCGCGCTGGCGCACGAGCAGCTGGCCGGGCGGCTGCGCATCGCGCCCGCGCTGGTCACCACCGGCGGCGAGGCCATCCCGGCCGCGGACCGGGCGCTGCTGGCCCAGGCCTTCGGCGCCGAGGTGCGCAACCAGTACGGCTGCTCGGAGTTCATGCTGCTCACCTTCGCCTGCGCGCTGGACCGGCTGCACGTCAACGACGACTGGGCGGTGCTGGAGCCGGTGGACGAGCGCGGCCGCCCGGTCACCCCCGGCATGCCCTCGACCTCGGTCCTGCTGACCAACCTGGCCAACCGGGTGCAGCCGATCATCCGCTACGACCTGGGCGACGCGGTCACCGTGGACGCGGACTTCTGCGGCTGCGGCCGCCAGTTCCCCACCGTGCGCGTGCAGGGCCGCACCAACGACCTGCTCGCGCTGCGCGCCCCCGACGGCAGCACCGTGCGGCTGCTGCCGCTGGCGGTCATCACGGTGGTCGACGGCCTGCCGGGGGTGCGCCGCTGCCAGATCGTGCAGACCGCCGCCGACCGGCTCCAGGTCCGGGTGGAGGCCACCACCGAGGACGCCTGGCCGCTGCTGCGGGACAAGCTGTGCGGCTACCTGGCCAGGCAGGGCCTCGGCACGGTGGACGTCTCCCTGGACCCTCGCCCGCCGGAACGGGATCTTGTCACTGGCAAGTTCAAGCTGGTGCTCGTGGCGAAGGCGGACTGACCACCCCGCCTGCCGAACCGCGTAGCAGCACCTCGGCCACCAGGTCCGGGTCATCGCTCATCGGCACGTGCCCGCAACCCGGCAGCTCCACCAGCCGCGCCTGCGGCGCCAGGTCCCGCACCCGCAGGCCCTGCCGGCGGGACAGCACCCGGTCCTTGGTGCCCCAGGCCACCGTCACCGGCACCTCGGCGGGCACCGTGCCCTGGAGCCGGAACTCCCGGCCCACCGCCAGCGCCACGTCGAACCCGGCCGCCTCGCGCAGCGCCCGCACCTCGGCCACCACCGCGGCCGCCGACCGGGCCGCGGGGCGTGCGTAGATCATCCCGGTGAACAGGGTCCGCGCCACCGGCCGCTGCGCCAGCCTGGCCACCACACCCGGCGGCATCACCCTGGCCGCGTTCCGGCAGGCCCGCAGCACCTGGAACGCCCAGGCCCGCTCGCGCGGCGTCCACAGCCCGGCCGGGGACAGCGCGGTCACGCTGCGCACCTGCCCGCGCTGGGCCAGCAGCAGCCCGACCAGCCCGCCCATCGAGTTCCCGGCCACGTGCGGCCGGTCAACGCCCAGCCCGGCGCAGAACTCCAGCACCGCGTCGGCCAGCAGCCCGGGGCGCACCCGCACGGTGTCGGGGAACATCGGCGAGGCCCCGAAACCGGGGAGGTCCAGCGCGATCACGTCCCGGTGCGCGGCCAGCCGGTCCAGCACCGGCTCCCAGGCCTGCCAGTGGTGCCCGACGCCGTGCAGCAGCACCAAGGGCGCACCCGAACCGCGACGCTCGTAGACCAGGTCCATGGCAGCAGCCTAGATCGAGACCAGGCGGTGCCGTATCCCCGGAACGCGGGACACCCCGCTACTTCGCCGCCCTGGCCCCGATGGCCGCGCCCGGCACCGGCCGCAGGTTGCGCTCGGTGTCGGCCACGCAGGCCGCGGCCTTGTCCGAGGTCTGCAGGAACTGGCTCAGGCAGCGCGCGAACTGCTCGTGCCCGGCCGCGTTCGGGTGGAAGGACTCCTGCATCGCGTGCGCCGAGCGGCCCTCGTCGCTGAGGTCCTTCCAGCTGATCTTCAAGCGGGTGAACCACTCCCCGTCACCGGTGCCGCTGGTCGAGCAGGCCTCCCGGCCCATGCCGGCCCTGGACAGGTCCAGGAACCGGGCGTCGGCCGCGGCCGCGGCGGTGCGCAGCCCGGCGGCCAGCTCACCGACCGCCTTGTCCTGCACCCACTCCAGGTCGCCGCCGCGGAACGGGCAGCCGCCCAGGTTGCGCAGGCTGTGCACCACGGTCCGGCCCACCGGCGCGGCGTAGGACTGCACCACCAGCTGGTAGCTGGGGTCCGGATAGCCGTTCTCCCGCATGCCCGCGCGGATCGCCTTGAGCGCGGCGGCCACCTTGGGCACCATCTTGTCCACCCGCTCGCCCCAGCCGGTGGCCAGCGCGCCGGAGCAGCCGGTGACGTTGGCGCGCAGCCAGGCCTCCGCGCAGTCCTTGACCACCGAGCTGAAGCCCGGCTCGTCGTTCGCGCCGACCTGCACCACGACCGCGGCGATCCGGTACTGCCGGGCGATCTCCAGCAGCCTGGGCACCTGCGGGCCCTCGTTGTGCTGCGGCCGGTCGAGCAGGTTGGCCGCCCGCGCCCCCGAGCAGGCCAGGTTGAACGTCTTCGCGAGGTCGGGCACCGACAACTTGTTGATCATCGCCTTGGTGGAGCGGTGGCACCAGTTGCCGTTCTCCCCGTTGGTGCCCGGCTCGTAGTCGCCGGCGCCTTCCCCGGACAGCGTGCTGTCGCCGAGGGCGACCACCGCCTTGGGCGCGTCCTCGGGGGGCGCGGGCAGTTTCGGGGCCGGGCCGTCGCTGATCAACAGCAGCAGGCCCACCAGCGGGATCACCAGCAGCAGGATGACGAGAGGGGAACGCAGATGACGCATCACGACCAGTCTAAGGATTCCGCGGGGCAGGCGGATCCGGTTCACCGGATGTCACGAATACGTCTGTTTGTGTGCATTGGCTGAACGGCCCCGGGCCGGGACTCGTAGACACCGGCGACGGCACAAGGGGAAACAATGGAGTTCACCGTTGGACGCGGCGCTGGGCGTCGACGGGGCAGGGCCGCCGCCGCGGGCGGTCTCGCCACCGACCTCAGCGCCGAGACCGGGCTGCGGGCGGCCTACGCCGCGCACGGCCCCGAGCTGTACCGCTTCGCGCTGCGCCAGCTCCGGGACGAGGGCACCGCCCAGGAGTCGGTGCAGGAGGTGTTCCTGCGGGCCTGGCGGGCGGCGGACCGGTTCGACCCGGACCTGGCCGGCCTGCGGGTGTGGCTGTTCGCGATCGCCCGCACGGTGGTGCTGGACCAGGCGCGGCGGCTGGCCGGCCGCCCCGGCCCCCAGCCCGCCGGGCGGGGGATGCCCGCGCTGGCGACCGAGCCGGGACTGGCCGAGTCGATGCTGGACCGCTGGCTGGTGGAAGAGGCGCTGCGCCGCCTGTCCGGCCCGCACCGGGTGGCGCTGGTCGAGGCGTACCTGCGCGGACGGCCCAGCGCGGAGCTGGCCGCCGAGGTCGGCGTGCCGGTCGCGGTGCTGCGCAGCCGGCTCTTCTACGCCCTGAAGGCACTGCACCTGGCGATGGAGGAGATGGGCGTGGAACCGTGAACGGCGAGTCGCACCAGGTGCTGCGCGCCCAGCTCGGCGCGTACGTGCTCGGCCGGCTGGACGAACCCGAATGCGTTGCCCTGCAAGCACATCTGGACTGCTGCGGGGACTGCCGGGCCGAGCTGGCCGAGCTGGTCCCGGTGGCCGAGGCGCTGGCCGAGGTCGACCCGGACCGGGTCAGCGACGAACCGGCCGTGCCACCGGGACTTGGCGAGGCGGTGCTGGGCCGGATCCGCGCCGAACGGCGCACCGTGCGCCGCCGCTCGGCCCGGCTCAGCGTCGGCGTGGCCATCGCGGTGCTGACCGGCACCGCCGTCGGCTACGTCGCCGCGGACCTGCTCCGCCTGCCCCCGGCCCCGCTGGAGACGGTCGCGGTGCAACAGCTGGCGGCCAGGGTGGCGGCCAGCGCGAACCTGGTCCCGCACACCTGGGGCACCGAGATCAAGCTGACCGCCCGCGGCTTCGAGCAGGGCGCCGGGTACCGGGTGGTGGTCACCGACCGCCGCGGCGGCGACCACCCGGCAGGGGAGTTCGTCGGCAACGGCTCCGGGGAGATCCGGTGCAACCTGAGCAGCGCCGTGCTGCGCACCGAGGCCACCGGTTTCCGGGTGCTGGACACCGAGGGGCGCACGGTGCTGGCCGCGGCGTTCTGAACCGCGCTCAGGTGGCGTCGGCGACCCTGGGCGGCAGACCGGCGGCGGTGTAGATCGCGTCGATGACCGCCATGTTGGCCACCGCGTCGGCCGGGGGTGTGAGCACCGGGCCGCCGTCCCGGATGGCCGCGACGAAGGCGTCGAGCTGGTGGGCGTAGCTGCTGCGCTTGTCGAAGCGCTCGACCCGGCGGTGGCCGTCGGCGCGCACGGTCAGCCGGTGGCCGAACTGCGGCGCGACCGGGTTGAGGATGCGCAGCTCGCCGCGGTCCCCGCGCACGCTGGCCGAGATCCGCAGCAGGTCGCGCGACCACATCGAGCAGCGGGTGCGCGCGGTGTGCCCGGCCGGGAACCGCAGTTCGGCGCGCATGGCCCGGTCCACGTCCTGCCCGCGCAGCCTGGCCCGCGCGGAGAGCACCTCGGGCTCGCCCTCGGCGGCGGCCAGGCCCAGGGTGCGGGCCATGTGCACGGCGTAGCAGCCCGCGTCCATCTGCGCGCCGCCCGCCAGCTCGAAGCGGTAGCGGATGTCGGAGAACTTGGGCAGCGGGAAGCACAGCGCGGTCTCGATCTGCTCGACCGTGCCCAGCTCACCAGCGGCGATGATCTCCACCGCGCGCCGGAACAGCGGGTGGTAGCGGTAGTGGAAGGCCTCCATCACGACCAGGCCGCTGCCCAGCGCCGCGGCGGCCACCTGGCGGGCCTCGGCGGCGTTGGCGGTGAAGGGCTTCTCGCACAGCACGTGCTTGCCCGCGGCGAGCGCGGCCAGGGTCCAGCGGCCGTGCAGGCTGTTGGGCAGCGGGAGGTAGACGGCGTCGAGGTCCGGGTCGGCGAGCAGGCTCGCGTAGTCCGGGTGCACCCTGGCGATGTCGTGCTTGCGCGCGAACCGCCGCGCCCGTTCCGCATCCCGCGCGGCGATCGCCACGACCTCCGCCGTCGGTGTCGCGCGCGCGGGCGTGAGCAGGGCGGCCGGGGCGATGCGGGCCGCGCCGAGCACGCCGATCCGCAGTGGGGGTTTGTCGGGCACGCCCCACTTCTACACCGATCGGCGGCAGCTGTGAACGCGCGCGGCGGCCGGGGCCGATCGAGGGCACACATCGTGACCGGGAGCGGCTCCGGCCGCCGGCTGGTCAGCGCGGCGGCTGGCCGGTGGTCAGCTCTGCCGCCGCCCGGTCAGCTCAGCTGGTCCGCGGGCAGCCGGAGGGTGAACACGGTGGCCACCCCCGGGGTGCTGGTCGCGGTCACGGCGCCGCCGTGCGCCTCGGCGAGCTGCCGGACGATGGCCAGGCCCAGCCCGCTGCCGCCGGTGCCCCGGTTGCGGGACTTCTCCGCCCGCCAGAACCGCTCGAAGACCAACGGCAGGTCCGCCTCGGCGATGCCGGAACCGTTGTCCGCCACCGAGATCACCACCTCCGCGTCCTCGGTGCCCGCGGCCAGGACGACCTCGCCGCCGGCCGGGGTGTGCCGCAGCGCGTTGGCCACCAGGTTGCCGACCAGCTGGCGCAGCCGGACCGGGTCGGCGTGCAGCTCCGGGTCGCCGTCGACCTCGGTGCGCAGCGCGATGCCGGACTGCTCGGCCCTGGCCCGGTGCGCGGCGGCCACCTGGTCCAGCAGGTCGGGCACCGACACCGGTTCCGGGTGCAGCCGGAACGCCCCGGCGTCGGCCGCGGCCAGGTCCTGCAGGTCGTCGATGATGTGTTGCAGCAGCAGCACTTCCTCCAGCTGGGAGGACAGCCAGGCGGCATCCGGCACGGCCACCCCGTCCTGCGCGGCCTCCAGCCCGCCGCGGATGGTGGTCAGCGGGGTGCGCAGCTCGTGCGCGATGTCGCTGACCATCGCCTTGCGCTGTTCCTCCAGGCGCTGCCGCCGGTCGGCCAGGTCGTTGAACGCCCGCGCCAGCACGCCGATCTCGTCCCTGGTGGTCACCGGCACCCGCCGCCGCCCGTCCGCGGAGGCGGCCTCGGTGAGCAGCCGCAGCGGTCGCACCAGCCGCCCGCCGACCAGCACGGTCACCCCGACGGTCAGCGCCAGCACCAGCAAACCCAGTCCCAGCAACCGGCTGGTGTCCACCCGCACCGGATCGGGCTGCGCGCGCGGATCGGCCTGGCTGGCCAGGAACAGCAGCGCGGCCGGGGCGACGTGCGGCCGCAGCTGCTCCCGGCGGGCGTCGTCCACACAGGACCGGATCACCGCCGCGTCCCCGGCGCCGCCGTACCAGGTGAAGTCCTCCGCCACCCGGATCCTGGGCTGCCCGTGCTGGCGCAGGCAGCCCGCGGCGAGCTTGTTCACCTCGTCAAGGGCCTGCTTCTCGGTGTCGCTGACCCAGCCCTTGTCGCAGAACTCCTCCAGCCCCGCCTTCACCGACGGACTGACGGCCTTGACCTCGGCCCTGCCGTTGGGCCGGACCACCGTCTGCGGTGACATGCCCGAGCCGCGCAGGCAGTCGGCCATCTTCTCCGCCTTCAGCCGCGACTGCTCCCGCTCCTGCTCGCTGAGCCGGAACGGCCCGATGGCGCGCGCGTCGATCAGGCTCTGCGCGGCGCCCGGCGCCAGCGCCGGATCCAGCCGCAGCGGGTCCACCACCGCGGCGGTGCGCGCGGGCAGTGGCGTGCCCGGCGCGGCCGAGTCGGCCAGGATCCGCCGGTCCTGGTCGGTGACCGCGATCCGCCGCCCGGTCCTGGCCGCCAGCTCCCGCACCAGCGGCCCGACCTCCGCCCAGCTCGGGTGGGTCGCGGCGTACCCGGCCAACCCGTCGTAGATGCTGGCGTCGTCGGCGAGCACCTGACCCTGCTCCTGCCGGATCGCCTCGCTGGTGGTGGTCGCGGTCAGCCACATGGTCAGCCCCACCGCGGCCACCGCGATCAGCACCGAGCTGGCCAGCAGCTTGACCACCAGGCTCCGGTGCGGCGAGACCCTACGGCGCATCACGGCCGCCGTCGGCGAGCTTGTACCCGACCCGGTACACCGTCAGCAGCCGGGCGGGCCGCCGCGGATCGGCCTCGATCTTCTTGCGCAGGTTCATCACGTGCACGTCGATGATCCGCTCGGTGATGAACTTGTCGTAGCCCCTGGTCCGCTCCAGCAGTTGTTGCCGGGTGAACACCCGCCCTGGCTGCTCGGCGAGCGCGGTCAGCAGCGCGAACTCCCCTGCCGTGCACTCCACCAGCCTGCCGTCCACGAACGCCTCGTGCCGCAACGGGTCCACCGTCAGCGAACCGGCCCGCAGCACGTGGTCGTCCGCGGCGGACCTGGTGCGGCGCAACAGGGTCCGGACCCTGGCCATCAGCTCGCGCGGGCTGAACGGCTTGGTCATGTAGTCGTCCGCGCCCAGGTCCAGCCCGAGCAGCAGGTCGTCCTCGGTGGAGCGCGCGGTGAGCATCAGCACCGGCAGCTCGGACTCCCGGCGCAGCAGCCGGCACACGTCCAGCCCGTCCAGCTCGGGCATCATCACGTCCAGCACCACCAGGTCGGGGCCGCGGGTGCGGGCCACCTCCAGCGCGGCCCGCCCGTCGTGCACCACGGTCACCGTGTGCCCCTCCTGCTCCAGGTAGCGCCGCAGGATGTCAGCCTGCTTGACATCGTCCTCGGCGACCAGCACGAACGCGCACACCCCCGCGACGATAGGCGGCCCGCGCCCACTGTCCGCGGCCGCACCCGCCGCCCTGACAGGTTCTTCACAACTCACCCGATCACACCTGGTGAGCGCTTGCTGACTTCGGCAGCCTTGATCTCATGCGGGAGCCGGAGTTCGACGTGGTGGTGGTCGGCGCTGGGTTCGCCGGGATGTACGCGCTGCACCGGTTGCGCGGCGCGGGCTTCCGGGTCCGGGTGATCGAGGCGGGTGAGGACGTCGGCGGCACCTGGTACTGGAACCGGTATCCCGGCGCGCGCTGCGACATCACCAGCGTCTTCTACTCCTACTCCTTCGACGCGGACCTGCAACGCGAGTGGCGCTGGTCGGAGCGCTTCGCCACCCAGGCGGAGATCCTGGCCTACGCCCAGCACGTGGCCGACCGCTTCGACCTGCGCCGGGACATCACCTTCGGCACCAGGGTCACCGGCGCCACCCGCGAGGGCGAGGACTGGCTGGTGCACACCGACACCGGCGCCGAACTGCGCACCCGGCACCTGGTCGCCGCGGTCGGCAGCCTGTCCGCCAGGAGCGTGCCCGACCTGCCCGGCCTGGACACCTTCACCGGCCTGCTGCTGCACACCGGCGCCTGGCCTGCCGAGCCGGTGGACGTGACCGGCCTGCGGGTCGGGGTGATCGGCACCGGCTCCTCCGGCATCCAGGTCATCCCGGTGCTCGCCGAGACCGCCGCGCACCTGACCGTCTTCCAGCGCACCGCGAACTACTCGGTGCCCGCCCAGCACCGCCGGTTCACCGACCAGGAGTGGCAGCGGATCCAGGCCACCTACCCCGAGCTCCGCGAGCAGTCCCTGGCCTCCTTCGCCGGGGTGCCACTGGAGTCACAGCCCTCCGCGCTGGCGGCGTCCCCGGCCGAGCGCGCGGAGCTCTACGAGCAGCGCTGG
Organism: Crossiella sp. NPDC003009; assembly: GCF_053591555.1. Taxonomy (NCBI): domain Bacteria; kingdom Bacillati; phylum Actinomycetota; class Actinomycetes; order Pseudonocardiales; family Pseudonocardiaceae; genus Crossiella; species Crossiella sp. NPDC003009. The sequence goes on from NZ_JBSFUA010000045.1 coordinate 10,823, forward strand.
CGGGAAGGCGGTCTCGGCTTCTTCTTCAGCTACCAGGACCTGATCCTCGACCCGGCCGCGAACGCCACCGCCGCGGAGTTCCTGCGGGCCAAGATCGCCGAGCTGGTGCACGACCCGGACACCGCCGCCGCCCTCACCCCCGACTCGCACCCGATGGGCGCCAAACGCCCCTGCGTGGACGACGGCTACTTCCAGACCTTCAACCGTCCCAACGTCTCCCTGGTCGACCTGCGCAAGCACCCCCTGGAACAGATCCTCCCCAGCGGCGTGCAAGCGGGCGGCCAGGACCACGACCTGGACGTGCTGGTCCTGGCCACCGGCTACGACGCCCTGACCGGCCCACTGCTCCGCCTGGACATCCGCGGCGAGCACGGGGTCCGCCTGGCCGACCGCTGGGCGGAAGGCCCCACCAGCTACCTCGGCCTGACCGTGGCCGGCTTCCCCAACTTCTACGTCCTCGCCGGCCCCGGCAGCCCCTCGGTCCTGGCCAACGTCATCCTGGCCGCCGAGCAACACGTCGACTGGCTCACCACCCTGCTCACCCACCTGCGCGAGCAGGGCCTGCACCGCGCCGAGGCCGACCCCGCCGCCGAGCAGGAGTGGACCCGCCACGTGGCCGAAGCCGCCACGGCCACCCTGTACCCCCACGCCGACTCCTGGTACCTGGGCGCCAACGTGCCCGGCAAGCCCAGGGTCTTCATGCCGTACGCGGGCGGCTTCCACAACTACCGGGCCCTGTGCGACCAGATCGCCGCCGAGGGCTACCGCGGCCTGCGGCTGTCCTGAGCGACCCCGCGGCAGGCGTTGGCTGGGCGTTCGCCGCGACCGGCCGTAGGCTGGGGCAGCTCGCTTGCCGGAGCTGGGTGGCCGGGTCCAGGGTGTTGCGGGCTGAGCGGGATGTGGCCGCGGCCGCGGACGGCACCGGAGGCCGCAGGAGTCGCGGCCTCTTGGGTGCCGGGCAGCGCCCCGATCGGGAGCGGATGCGGTGCGGCGGCGGGGTGGGTGCGGCTGTCGCCAGGGGCCGCTGGTGGCCGGTGCCCCTCGGGTCCTGGGCAGCGCCCCGGCGGTGCCGGCCGGGCGCGGCTGGGGCCTGGCTGTGGGCGGAGTGGCCCGGGTCGGCCGTGCGGGGTCGCCTGAAGTCGCGGAGGAAGTTCCGGCTGGGGTGTCGATCCGTCCGGTCCCCGTTCGACGCAGGGGTGGAACACACACCGGGAGGAACCCATGCGCACACTCATCGCCACCTTGACCAGCGCCGTGCTGGCCGCCACCGCCGTGGTCGCGGCCGGGGCGGCCCCGACCGTGGCCGCCGCGCCTGAGTCGGGGGCGGGCAAGGGGCACTACGTCGAGGTCAACGGGCTGCGGTCCTACTACGAGGTGCACGGGCACGGGCGGGGGACGCCGCTGGTGCTGGTGCACGGCGCCTTCTCCGCCACCGGGACCTCCTTCGGCGCCCTGCTGCCGCAGCTGGCCAGGGGGCGCAAGGTGATCTCGGTCGAGCTCCAGGGCCACGGGCACACCGCGGACATCGACCGGCCGCTGACCCTGCAAGGCATGGCCGATGACACCGCCGCCCTGCTGCGCGCGATCGGGGTGCCGAAGGCCGACGTCTTCGGCTACAGCATGGGGGCGGGGGTGGCGCTGTCCCTGGCGCTGCGCCACCCCGGCCAGGTGCGGAAACTGGTGCTGGCCTCGGTCGCCTACACGCTGGACGGGATGCACCCCGGCATGGTCGAGTCGATGGCCGGCCTCAAGCCCGAACACCTGGTCGGCTCGCCCTACCACGATGAGTACCTGCGGATCGCGCCGCGACCGCAGGACTTCCCCCGGCTGGTGGAGAAGGTCAAGAACTACCTGACCGCCTTCCCGGTGATCACCCCGGCGCAGCTGCGCGCGGTGACCGCACCGGTGCTGCTGATCGCGGGTGACTCCGACATCATCCGGCTGGCTCACACTGTGGAGTTGTTCTCGCTGTTCGGCGGGGGCGTCAACGGCGATGTCGCCGGGCTGCCGAAGTCGCGGCTGGCGGTCCTGCCCGGGACCAGGCACACGACCGTGACCGCGCAGCCCGCGCTGCTGTTCCCGCTGGTGCCGGACTTCCTGGATGCCGTCTGAGCTGGGGTGTGGGGGTCATGGCATCCAGGTTGGCGTGGGTGCCGGGGGAGTACCAGAGACCTCTTCGTCCCTGGGACGGGGAGGTCCTGGTTATGCACGATCTTGCACGGTTGACTCGGTGTGCAGGACTTCGATGCCTTCGTGGGTCAGGCGGGTCACCGTCGGGTCGGTCGGCGGGGCGTCGGTGATGACGCCGGCGACCCTGGTCAGCGGCAGCACCGAGAAGCGGGAGGCGGCGCCGATCTTCTCCGAGCTGGCCAGCACGTAGGTGTCCGCGGCCCGCCCGGCCAGGGTGCGCTTCATCGCGGCCTCGTCGGCGTCGCCGGTGGTCAGCCCGGCCTCGGCGTGCACACCGGTGACACCCAGCAGGAACAGGTCGGCGCGCACGCCCTCGGCCGCCTCGGCGGTGGCCGCGCCGCAGGTCACCAGGGAGTGCTTGAACAGGCGGCCGCCGAGCAGGAACACCTCGACCCCCGGGTGGTCGACGAAGGCCACCGCCACCGTCGGGCTGTGCGTGACCACGGTGGCGGTCAGGTCCCGCGGCAGCCGCCTGGCCACCTCCAGCGCGGTGGTGCCGCCGTCCAGGATCACCGTGCTGTGCGGCCGGACCAGTGCCGCGGCCCTGGCCGCCACCAGCTGTTTCGCCGAGACCCGCAGGTTCTCCCTGGTGGCGTAGTCGCCGATGGCCGGGCTGACCGGCAGCGCGCCGCCGTAGACCCGCTGGCACAGCCCGTCCGCGGCCAGTTCGCGCAGGTCCCGGCGGATGGTGTCCTCGGAGGTGCCCAGCTCGGCCGCCACGTCCTTGGCCACGATCCGCCCGGTCTCGCGCAGACGGGCCAGCAGCAGCTCGCGGCGTTGCGCACTGAGCATCCGTATTTCTCCTTGTTTTTGCCGACTTGTGCACGTTAGCGTGTCGGGCATGCGCACACCACTGTTGATTCTGATCGCCGGTCCCTACCGTTCCGGCACCGGTGACGACCCGGAGCTGCTGGCCGCCAACCTGCGCCGGCTGGAGGAGGCGGCCTGGCCGATCTTCCGCAGCGGGCACCTGCCGATGATCGGCGAGTGGGTCGCGCTGCCCGTGCTGCGCGGCGCGGGCGGCACGAGCCCGGCCGATCCGGTGGCCGAGGGGATCATGTACCCCACCGCCGAGCGCCTGCTCGCGCACTGCGACGCGGTGCTGCGCCTGCCTGGCCACTCCCAGGGTGCTGACCAGGACGTGGCCATCGCGCGGCAGCGGGGCATCCCGGTCTACCACCGGATCGAGGAGATCCCGGGCTACGCCGCCTGACGCGCGCCCGGCCGCGGCAGCAGCGCCTCGGCCAGCAGCCGCCACTGGGGCAGCGCCGACTCGCCCGGCCGGATGCCGAGCACCTGCACGCCGACGTGGTCCGCGCCGGCGTCCAGATGTTCGTGCAGCCTGCGGGTGATGGTGTCCAGGTCGCCCCAGACCACCAGGTCGTCGACCAGCCGGTCGCTGCCGCGGCCGCCGTCGAGGTCCGCCTCGGTGTAGCCCAGCCGCCGGAACTTGGCCACGTTGAACGGCGAGGTGAAGTAGACGTGCAGGTGCTCGCGGGCGATCTCCCTGGCCCGCGCCGGATCGGTCTCGAACAGCACCGCCTGCTCCACCCCGAGGAACGGCTGCGCGCCCAGCACCTCCCGCGCCTGCGCGGTGTGCCGCACCGGCACGTGGTAGGTGTGCGCGCCCGCCGACAGGTCGCGGGCCAGCGCCAGCATCTTCGGCCCGTAGGCGGCCAGCACCCGGCGCATCGGCCTGGCCGGCAGGGGATTGGCGCTGGTCACCGCGTCCATCTCGGCCAGGTACTCGCGCATCGCGCGCAGCGGCGGCACCTCGGTCGGGGCGCCGTTGACGCCCAGGCCGAGCAGGTGCCGGTCCGGGTAGGCGTCGGCCAGCAGCAGGGCCGCGCCGCGGGTCCAGCGGGCCTCCCGGGAGAAGATCCGCGCGATGCCGTTGACCACCGCGATCCGCTCGGTGCTGGCCAGCAGGAACCCGGCGTGGGTGAGCGCCTCGCGCCCGTCCCGCTCCGGGATCCAGAACGCGGGCCAGCCGAGCTCCTCCAGCTCCTGGATGGCCTCGCGCATCTGGCTGGCGGGCTGGTCCTCGAAGTCGAACGTCCAGACCCCGAAGCGCCCCAGGTCCATGCCCTCGATCGTGCTCACGTTGCTCTCCCTCGACTCGATTGAATCGAAGTATCGCAGATTGTCGATTTGAGGCAAGGAGGTCAGAGCGAGTGGCCCAGCTCCTCGACGAGCTGGGCGATGCGGTCCTCGTCGCGCTGGTAGTGCGTCCACTTCCCGATCCGGGTGGAGCGCACCAGCCCGGCCCGTTCCAGCGTGGTCAGGTAGGCCGACACCGTCGACTGGGCCAGCCCCGCCTTGGCCTGGATGTGGCTCACGCACACCCCGGCCTCGTTGATCTCCGCGAAGTGCCGGGCGGGCTCGCGCAGCCAGCGCAGCAGCTGCAGGCGCACCGGGTTGGCCAGGGCCTTGAACACCTCGAGCAGCTCGGCTTCGGTCATCTCAGTCCTCATCCACCGGCTCCCAGGTCAGCAGCCGGACCCGGCTGACCGTGCGCACGTGCCGCCGCATCGCCGAGACCGCCCTCGGCCCGTCCCCGGCCCTGATCGCCTCCGCGATCCGCCGGTGCTGTTCCAGCGAGCGCCGCGGCCTGCCCTGCTGGCGCAGTGACTCCGCCCGGCTCTCGGTGATCTGCTCGGCGATCATGCCCATGAACTCCGCCAGCAGCGAGCTGCGGGCCGCGGCGGTGACCGCGGCGTGGAAGCGGCGGTCGCCCTCCATGCCGATGCCGCCCGCCTCGATCTCGGCCGACATGTGCCGCAGCGCCGCCTCCATGGCCTCCAGGTCGGCCCCGGTGCGGCGCTCGGCGGCCAGTTCGGCGAGCTTGGTCTCCATGGCCTCGCGGGCCTCCAGCACGTCCGGCAGCCTGCGGCGGCGCTCGACCAGCGCGGCCACCGGCTCGGTGTCCAGGGTGTCCCGCAGCAGGTAGCTGCCGCCGCCGTGGCGGACCTCGACCAGGCCCTGGACCTCCAGCACCACGATGGCCTGCTTGACCGAGGCGCGGCTGACCCCGAGCCGCTCGGCCAGTTCCCGCTCGGGTGGCAGCCGGTCGCCGGTGCGCAGGCCCGTGCTGCTCACGTAGTCCCGCAGACTCGCCACGACCTGCTCGTACAGGCGGGGTCGGCTGATCGGGCGCAAGGTGTCGGACACCGGCTTTCCCCCTAGAACGGCACGCTCCCGGCCACGTTAGCAGTTGACCCGGTCAGTGGCCTGGTGGTTCAGTGGCTGAGCCAATTCGAGGGGGTCGCCTTGTCCGCTCAGATCGTCTCCATCCTCGCGCTGGCCGCCATCTTCGTGGTGGCCTCGGTGTGGTCGGTCAACATGGGACTGCTGGCCTTCGCGGCGGCGTTCCTGGTCGGCGCCTTCGCCGGTGGGCTCTCCACCGAGGAGATCATGTCCGGCTTCCCCGGCGGCATCTTCGTGGTGCTGGTCGGCGTCACCTACCTGTTCGCCATCGCCCGCGCCAACGGCACCACCGACTGGCTGGTCGCGGCCGCGGTGCGACTGGCTGGCGGGCGGCTGGCGGTCATCCCGTGGGTGATGTTCACCGTCTCCGCGCTGCTCACCGCGATCGGCGCGGTCAGCCCGGCCGCGGTGGCCATCGTCGCGCCGATCGCGCTCGGCTTCGCCGCCAAGTACAAGATCAACCCGCTGCTGATCGGCATCATGGTCGTGCACGGCGCGCAGGCCGGTGGCTTCTCCCCGATCAGCGTCTACGGCGCGATCGTCAACGGCCTGGTGGACAAGAACGGCCTGCCCGGCAGCCCGGTCACGGTGTTCCTGGCCAGCCTCATCGCCAACCTGGTCATCGCCGTGCTGGCCTTCCTGCTGCTCGGCGGCCTGCGCCTGCCCCGCACCCCGGTCGCCGAGGCCGAGGCGGGCGAGCGCGTGCGGCTGGACCGGGACCGGATCCTCACCCTGGCCGGACTGCTCGTGCTGGTCGTGCTGACCCTGGCGTTCAACCTGGACGTCGGCCTGGTCGCGATCACCATCGCGGTGCTGCTCGGCCTGCTCTCCCCGAGCACGCACAAGGCCGCGGTCGGGCAGATCACCTGGCCCACCGTGCTGCTGATCTGCGGCGTGCTCACCTTCGTCGGCGTGCTGCAGAAGCTCGGCACCATCACCTACATCGCCGAGGCGGTCAAGGACGTCGGCGCGCCGCTGCTGGCCGCGCTGCTGCTCTGCTACATCGGCGCGGTGGTCTCCGCCTTCGCCTCCTCGGTCGGCCTGCTCGGTGCGACCATCCCGCTCGCGGTGCCCTTCCTGGCCGAGGGCACCGTCGGCCCGGTCGGCATGATCGCCGCGCTGGCCGTCTCGGCCACCGTGGTCGACGTCAGCCCGTTCTCCACCAACGGCGCGATCGTGCTGGCCAACGCCCCCGAGGCCGACCGGGACCGGCTCTTCCGCAGGCTGATGGCCTATGGCGGCATCATCGTGGTGGCGGCCCCGCCGCTGCTCTGGCTCACCCTGGTCGTGCCCACGCTCCACTGAAATGAAAGAGGTGCCCGTGTCCTCACCGCTGCTGCCCGCCCTGACCGAGCCGAGTGACCGGGAGGCGCTGCGGTTCGGCGACCTGGCGCTGAGCTACGCCGAACTCGCCGCCGCCGCGGGCGCGCTGGCCGGTCAGGCCGCCTCGGCGGAGCGGGTCGCGGTGTGGGCCACCAACTCGATGTCGACCTGCCTGGCCGTGGTCGGCGCGCTGCTCGCCGGGGTGCCGGTGATCCCGATCAACCCGAAGGCCGGTGCGCGGGAGCTCGGGCACATCCTCGGCGACAGCAGGCCCGGCCTGGTCTTCGCCGCCCCCGGCGAGACCCTGCCGCCCGCGCTGGCCGCCCTGCCCAGGATCGAGGTGGACCCGGTCGCGCTGGCCGCGAGCCCCCGGGTGGAGCTCCCGGCCGAGCCGGGGCCGGAGGCGCCCGCGCTGATCGTCTACACCTCCGGCACCACCGGCCCGCCCAAGGGCGTGGTGCTGCCCAGGCGCGCGCTGGCCAGCAACCTGGACGCCCTCGCCGAGGGCTGGGGCTGGACCTCGGCCGACGTGCTGGTGCACGGCCTGCCGCTGTTCCACGTGCACGGGTTGATCTTGGGCATCCTCGGCCCGCTGCGACTGGGCGGGTCGGTGCGCCACCTGGGCCGGTTCAGCACCGAGGCGGCCGCCCGCGAGCTGGCAGGCGCGGGCACGATGATGTTCGGCGTGCCGACCATGTACCACCGGCTGGCCGCCGACGTGGAGGCCGACCCGGCGCTGGCCGCGGCCATCGGCGGCGCCCGGCTGCTGGTCTCCGGCTCGGCCGCGCTGCCGGTCAGCGACCACCAGCGGATCACCGCGGCCACCGGCATCCGGGTCCTCGAGCGTTACGGCATGACAGAAACGCTGATGAACTGCGCCATCAGGGCCGACGGCGAGCGCAGGCCCGGTACGGTCGGCGCACCGGTGGACGGGGTCGAGGTGCGGCTGGTTGACGAGCAGGGCACGGTGGTGACCAGCAGCGATGACGAGACCGTCGGCGAGGTCGAGGTGCGCGGCCCGAACCTGTTCCTGGAGTACCTCAACCGGCCCGACGCCACCGCCGCGGCCTTCCGGGAAGGCTGGTTCCGCACCGGTGACGTGGCCACCCGCGCCGCCGACGGCTACCTCCGGCTGGTCGGGCGCAAGGCCACCGACCTGATCAAGAGCGGTGGTTACAAGATCGGCGCGGGCGAGATCGAGAACGTGCTGCTGGAGCACCCGGACGTGGCCGAGGTGGCGATCACCGGCGAGCCCGACCCCGATCTTGGCGAGCGCATCGTGGCCTGGATCGTGCCGGCTCCCGGCCGCACACCCGAGCCGGAAGAATTGGTTAACCTCGTGGCTACCCAGCTCGCTCCGCACAAGCGCCCGCGCCGCGTACAGTTCCTGGACCGCCTGCCGCGCAACGAGATGGGAAAGATCATGAAGAGGTCGCTTGCCGGTGACTGATGGGGGCGCCCGGACCGCGATCGCCGCGGTCACCAGTGAGTTCGCCGAGTTCTCCTTCGCCGACACCGGCCCGGAGGCCGACTACGGCGATGGTCCGCTCTCCTGGAGCGGTTACAAGGAGCAGCGGGCTCGGGCGCGCACCCGGTCCGGCGAGTCCGAGTCGGTGGTCTGCGGGCAGGGTCAGATCGGCACCCAGCCGGTGGTGCTGGTGGCCTTCGACTTCCGTTACATCGGCGGTTCGCTCGGCCAGCGCGCGGGCACCCGGATCTGCCGCGCGTTCGAGATCGCCCGGCGGCTGCGCTGGCCGGTGGTCTCGCTGATCTCCACCGGCGGCAGCCGGATGCAGGAGGGCATGCGCTCGCTGGCCCAGCTGCAGCGCATCGCCCGGCAGTGCCAGCTCACCCGGTGGGAGGGCCTGGCGCACATCGCGGTGCTGCGCGAGCCCACCACCGGCGGGGTGTGGGCCTCCCTCGGCGCGGGCGCGGACGTGGTGCTCGCGCTGCGCGGGGCCACCGTCGCCTTCGGCGGGCGCCGGGTGCGGCCGCCGGAGACCGGGGACGGGCCGGAGTTCCACAGCGAGGGCCAGTTCGCCGCGGGCGCGGTGGACGCGGTGCTGACGCCCGCCGAGCTGCCCGAGGTGCTGCGGCAGGTGGTCGAGCTGCTCGCCCCGATCGGCGCCGCCCCGGTGCAGCCCGCGACCGTGCCGCGCGCGCTGGGCCGCGACGACTGGCCTGCCGACGGCTGGTCCGCGGTGCGCAGGGCCCGCGCGCCGGAACGCCCGCGCGCGCAGGCCTATCTCGAGGACTACTTCGACCGGCGCTTCGAGATCAGCGGCGACCGGGCCGGTGGCGTGGACCACGGCATGCGCTGCGGGTTCGGCCGCCGCGACGGCGCCACCGTGGCCTACGTGGCCCAGACCGGCACCGCCAACCCCCCGGCCGGGTTCCGCACCGCGGCCCGGCTGATCCGGCTGGCCGACCAGCTCCGGCTGCCCGTCCTCACCCTGGTCGACACCCCCGGCGCGGCCAACGACAGCGCCGCCGAGCAGGCCGGGGTGGGCAGCTCGCTGGCCGAGCTGTTCGGCGCGGTGGCCGCGGCGGACGTGCCGATCACCACCCTGGTCATCGGCGAAGGCGGCTCCGGCGGCGCGCTCGCGCTGTCCTCGGCCGACCGGCTGTGGATCACCCCGGACGCCTACTTCTCGGTGATCGCACCCGAACTGGGCGCGGCGATCCTCAAACGGGAGGCCACCGAGGTCGAGCACACCGCCAACCAGCTCCGGCTGCGCCCGCAGGACCTGCTGGAGCTGGGCCTGGTGCACGGGATCGCGGGCGAGGAGCCGATCGACTGAGCCGGTGGCCACCCGGCCAGGTGGCGATGGCCGGTCGGCACTGGCCGCGGCCGCGCCGGGCACGATGTACTGCGCCGAACGTATGACAGAGGCGGTGTGCACGTGACCTGGCTGGACCGGCTCCGCGCGGAGCCCCGACTGATCCTCGACGCCGTGCGCGCGGCCTCCCCGGCCCGGATCGTCGGTGAGTCGCTGCTCGTGCTGCTCGTGCTCGGCCTGTCGTTGCTGCCGGTGGTGCTGCTGCCGCTGTCCATGCCGTCGGTGTTCGTCGCGGCGGTGCTGGCCGTGCTGCTGACCGTGGCCCGGCTGCGCTGGCCGGCCGGCGCGCTCATCGGCACGGCCGGGCTGTACCTGGTCGGCTCGTTCGCCGCGCTGCCGGTGCTGGCGCTGATCAGCTTCCACGCCGGGCGGCGGGTGCTGCCCCGGTCGCGGCTGTGGCTGGCGCTCGGGGGGACCCTGCTGGCCGGGTTCCTGCTCGGCGGGCCGAACTTCGAGACCGAGGAGCTGGCCGGGTACCTGCTGATCACCACGGGGCTGCTGGTGCTGCCCGCGCTGGCCGGGTTGCTGGTGGGGCGGCGGCGGCCGCTGTCGCGGGTGCTGCGGGACCGCAACGAGTACCTGGAGCAGGTGCGGCTGCTCACCGCCGCGGAGGCGCGCACCGCCGAGCGCGCGCACATCGCCGCGGAGATGCACGACCTGCTCGGGCACCGGCTGAGCCTGATCTCCATGCACGCCGGCGCGCTGGAGCTGGCCACCGCCAAGCAGGCCCCCGAGCTGAGCGAGCACGCGCACCTGCTGCGCACCACTGCGGGCACCGCGATGGCCGAACTGCGCGACGTGCTGGGCATCCTGCGGGTCGGCCCGGCCGAGGAGCTCGACCAGGACAGCGGCACCAGGGCCGATCTGGCCCGACTGGTGGCCGAGTCGCGGCGGGTCGGGGTGGACGTCGAGCTGCGGTGGCAGGGACCGGAGCTGGACGAGGTCGACGTGCGGGTGCGGCGGGCGGTGCACCGGGTGGTGCGCGAGGGGCTGACCAACGTGCACAAGCACGCCCCGGCCGCGATCGCCAAGGTGCGGGTCGAGGTGGCTGCGGACTGGGTCCGGGTGGTGGTGGAGAACGGTCCGGCCGCCGGTGGGCCGCTGGGCACCCGGCGCGGGCTGGCCGGGTTGCAGGAGCGGGTGGAGCTGCTGGGTGGCCTGTGCACCAGTGGGTCCACTGTGGACGGTGGGTTCGTGCTGCGCGCCGCGCTGCCGATGCTGCCGCCCGCCGCGCCGGCTCCGGAGCGCGCGGCGCCGGTCGCGCCGCCGGGGCCGCTGGCCGGGGAGGTGCTCACCGCCGGCCGGGTGCTCGGCTCCGGCTGCCTCGGCCTGCTCGTGGTGGCGCCGATGCTGCTGGTCGCGGTGGTGTTCGTGGTGCTGGGCTTCTTCACCGGCGGCGGCCCGATCCCGGCCGCCGACTACGCCGGACTCAGCCCCGGCGTCAGCCAGGAGTCGGTGCGCGAGCGCTTCGGCGAGGGCAGCGACCTCAGCCCGTTCGACCCGGTGCCGGTGCCGGAGAACGCCGAGTGCGTCCACTACCGTGCGGCAGACGATCCCGCGGTGCGCCAGTACCGGCTGTGCTTCCGGGACGGGAAGCTGGTCAGCAAGGAGGAACTGCGCCGGTGAGCGAGCGGGAGATCCGGGTGCTGATCGCCGATGACGAGCGGCTGATGCGCGCCGGGGTGCGGATGATCGTGGACACCGCCGAGGACATCGTGGTGGCCGCCGAGGCGGGCAGCGGGCCGGAGGCGGTGGAGGTCTGTGTGCGGCAGCGGATCGACGTGGCGCTGCTGGACATCCGGATGCCCGGCGGGGACGGGCTGGCCGCGGCCGCGGAGATCGCCAGGCTGGCGCCGGACACCAGGGTGGTCATGCTCACCACCTTCGGCGAGGAACGCTATGTGGCACAAGCCATGCGGGCCGGGGCGACCGGGTTCGTGCTCAAGGACACCGGGCCGACCGAGCTGATCCGCGCGGTGCGGGTGGCCGCGGCGGGGGAGTCGGTGCTGGGGCCGCGGATCACCCGCGACCTGATCGAGCGGCACCTGCTCGGCCCGGCCCGCGCCAGGGACGCCGGGCCCAGGGTGGCCCGCCTCACCGACGCCGAGCGCGAGGTGCTCAAGCTGGTCGGCGAAGGGCTGTCCAACGCCGAGATCGCGCAGCGCCTGCACATCGGTGTCGGCACCGCCAAGGCGCACCTGAGCCGGGTGCTGACCAAAATGGACTGTGCGAACCGGGTGCAGGCGGCGATCGTGGCGCACGAGGCCGGGTTGCTGGACTGATCCGGTGGGTGGGGCTTCAGGTGAAGTCCGGTGGCTGGTGCGGGATTCCCTTCAGCTCGTGGAACCCGGGGGTGCCCGCGACCAGCAGCGCGCCGTCCCACAGCCGCCCGGCCGCCTCGCCGCGCGGCGCCGTGGAGATCACCGGGCCGAAGAACGCGGTGCCCTGCGCGGCGATGATCGGGGTGCCGACGTGCTTGCCCACCAACGAGATTCCCCGCTCGTGCGAGGCGCGCACCGCCGCGTCGTAGCTCTCGTCGCTCGCGGCCCCGGCCAGCTCGGCCGGTAGTCCGGCCTCGGTGAGCGCGGTGGCGAAGTCCCAGTCACCGTGCTCATGCACCCTGGCGCCGTAGGCGGTGAAGAAGCGGCGCAGGCCGTCCTGGCCGTGGTGGCGTTCGACCGCGGCGCAGACCCGCACCGGCATCCACAGGTAGCCGCCGGTGTCGCCTTCCGGGTCGACCTCCAGGTGCTCGTTGAGCACGGACAGGCTCATCACGTGGTACCGCAACGTGATCGGCCGGACCCGTGCCACCTCGGTCAGCCAGCGGGCGGTGACCCAGGTGTACGGGCAGCTGGGGTCGAACCAGAAGTCGACGTCGATTTCCTCCACCCGGGAATGCTGTCAGCCGCACACGGCGGCGTCCACCACCTTGTTCAGTGCCTGCTGGTCGAGTCCCGTGCCGGTGGTGAGCGAGCTCTCCAGGCGGTGGCTGCCGTTGGCGCTGCTGAGCATCACGCTGAGGTAGCCGGGAATCCCGCCGGTGTGGCCCCACAGGGTGATCCCGCAGCTGCTGGCCATCTTGGTGTAGCCGAGGCCGTAGTCCGGGCTGACCGCGGTGGTCCTGGTGAGCTCGGCCTGCTGGGCCGGGGCGAGCAGCCGGCCCTCGAGCAGGGCGAGGTGGAAGCGGTCCAGGTCGGCGGTGGTGGAGATGATTTCCCCGGCGGCGCCGGCCATGCTCGGGTTCAGCGCGCTGACGTCGACCGGTTTCCCTTCTGCCACCAGGTATCCACGGGCGTGCGGACCGAGGATGAACGGGTTGTCGCCGGGCACCTCGGTGTCGGCGAGCCGCAGCGGGGCCAGGATCCGCCGGTGCGCCTCCGCGCCCCACGGCCGCCCGGTGACCTTCTCGATCAGCAGCTGCACCACCAGGAAGTTGGTGTTGGAGTAGGAGGACTTCGTGCCCACCGGGAACAGCAGCGGTTTGGCCGCGGCCGTGCGCACGGTGGCCAGCGCGGTGTGGTGGTCGAAGCGGCGGGCCAGGAACACCTTGGGGTCCCTGGGGATGTCGTCGGTGTAGTTGTACAGGCCGCTGGTGTGCTGCAACAGGTTCCGCACGGTGATCCGGTCGCCGTCGGGCAGCAGGCCGGGCAGGTGGCGGGACACCGGGTCGTCCAGGCCGATCCGGCCCTCGCCGACGAGTTGCAGGGTGACGGTGGTGGCGAAGGTCTTGGTGATGCTGCCGACCCGGAAGCGGCCGTTCAGCGGTACCGGCCGCTGGCTGCCCAGCTTGGCCACGCCCGCGCGGGCGGTGAACTGGCGGCCGTCCCTGGTGACCCGGATCTGCACGCCCGCGGCTCCGCTGGCGACCGCGGCGGTCAGTTGCCGTTGCACCGCCTCGCGATGCGGGTCGGTGCTCGCGGCGGCGGTACCTGTAGACGTGGTGATGAGGATCAGCGCGGCGAACACCGCGGTGGTGGCACGGATTGATGTCATCGGACTCCCTTCCGGTGGATCCCGTCCTGCTGCCATCTTGCCCGCAACCGGTGCGAGTGCGCACACTCGACCGTGTGGGTCCGGACGAGCTGGGCTGGGTGCGCGGGGAGATTGACCTGACCAGGGCGAATCCCGCGCGCATGTACGACTACTTCCTCGGTGGCACGCAGAACTTCCCGGTGGACCGGGAGCTCGCCGACGCGGCCATCGCGCTGCGCCCGGAACTGCCCAGAGCGGCGCGGCTGAACCGGGCTTTCCTCGGCCGGGCGGTGCGGTACGCGGTGGACCTGGGCCTCCGGCAGTTCCTGGACCTGGGTTCGGGCATCCCGACCGAGGCGAACGTGCACGAGGTGGCGCACGCGGCCGATCGGCGGTGCCGGATCGCCTATGTGGACGCCGAACCGGTGGCCGTCGCGCACAGCCACCGGCTGCTGGCCGGGCATCCGAGGGTGAGCGTCACCCAGGCCGATCTCCGTGACGTGTCAACGGTGCTGGCCGCCGACGGGGTGCGCGCGCGGCTGGACTTCAGTCAGCCCATCGCGCTGCTCCTGGTGGCGGTGCTGCACTTCCTGCCGGATGAGGACGAGCCCGCCGAGGTGGTGCGGCGTTACGCCGAACGGCTCGCACCCGGCAGCCTGGTGGTGATCTCCCATGTCACGACGGACAACCTGCCGCCGGAGTGGCGCTCGGTCGCCGGTCTGTACCAGCGCAGCGCCACCCCGATCCACCCGCGGCCGAAGGGCGAGGTGCTGGCCATGTTCGGAGAACTGGCGCTGGTCCCGCCAGGGCTGGTGGACGCGGTGGACTGGCGGCCCGACCGTGGTCAGCCTGCCCTGGCGGTGAGTGGTTTCTACGCCGGAGCGGCGCGGAAACTCTAGCTGTTGCTCAGGATCGTGCGCGCGACCTCGACCGTGGTGGTGGCCTTGGCGTGGCCCAGGGCGCGGATCACCGGTCCGGCGATCGCGTCCAGTTCCAGCGCCCGGCCGCCCTGGCGGTCGCGCAGCATCGAGGACCGCATGGTGCCGGGCAGGCTCCGGATGCGGGACTCCACCGCGTCGGCGTTGATGTCCACCCCGTGCGCGGCCGCCGCGGCCGCGGCCTCGTCCACCAGTGGCCGCAGCCATTCCGGCTTGCGCCGCAAGGCTTCCTCGATCGGGGCGTCCGCGCCGGTGGTGATCAGTGCGAACGGGTCCAGGAAGGACAGCTTGCGCCACAACACGGTCTGCTCGTCGGCGTGCGTGCCCACGGTCAGCCCGGCCGCGCGGAACAGCTCGGCCGCCCGCGCGCCGGCCGGGGTGCCATCGGCCACCACCAGGTCGGCCATGCCGGAGAGCTGTTCCACCACACCGGGGCGGTGCCGGGCCGCCTCCACCGCGATGCTGGCCGCCACCACCGAGGCGCCCGGGTACACCGCGCGCAGCACCGGCAGGTGGTCGATGCCGTTGAGCAGCGGCACCACGGTCGCGCCGCCCAGCACCGCGGCGGGCACCCGCTGCACCGCGGCCAGCAGCTCGGTGGCCTTGACCGCCACCACCAGCAGGTCCACCGGCGCGGTCAGCCACGGCCGGGCGTCCGGGTAGCTGGTCGTGGCCGCCGTGCCGGGCGCCTGGAAGGACAGCCCGCGCGCGGTGATCTCCGCCGCGGTCCGCTCGGTGGCCACCACGGTGACCTCGTGCCCCGCTGCCCCCAGCCGTGCCGCGATCAGCCCGCCGACCCCACCGGGCCCCAGTACTCCGACGGTCGCCATACGCCCTCCAGTCACCGTAAGTTCCATGATGGAAGCTACACTACGGCGGTGCGGCACAAGAGCTTTGACGAAATGACCTGCGCCATAGCCCAGACGCTGAACCAGGTCGGGGAGTGGTGGAGCCTGCTCATCATCCGCGACGCCCTGCACGGCCTGACCCGTTTCGACGAGTTCCAGCAGAGCATGGGCATCTCGCCCAACTCGCTGACCCGCCGCCTTTCCGAGCTGTGCGACCGGGGCCTGCTGGAGCGCCGGCGCTACCAGGAGCGGCCGCCGAGGGACGAGTACGTGCTCACCGATCGGGGCCGGGACCTGCGGCCGGTGATCGAGGCGCTGGGGGCCTGGGGGCGCAGGCACGTCACCGGGAAGAAGGCGGCGGTCCGGCTGCGCGACGACGAGACCGGGGCGGAGGTGGACCCGGTGCTGGTGGACCGGCACACCGGCAGGCGGCTGGACGGCGAGGGGTTCCACTACGCCGCCACCAGGGTCGCGCATCCGGTGAAGCGGTCCCGGTTGCCGAAGGCCTGAGTCAGGCCAGCAGTTCCAGTGCCGCCTTGGCGATGTCGGCCTCGGCCAGCAGCACGTGCTGCGCGGCCGGTCCGAGCGGGATGAAGCTGTCCGCGCTGGTCACCCGGCGGATCGGGCCGCGGAAGCCGTGGTCGGTGAGCGCGGTGACCACGGCCTCGGACACCCCGCCGGTGCGCCGGGTCTCATCCGCGATCAGCACCCGGCCGGTGGCCTCGGCCTCGCGCAGCAGGTCGGCCACGGGCAGCGGGGCCAGCCAGCGCAGGTCGACCACCCGGCAGGACCGGCCGAGGCGGCGGGCCACCCGCAGGCTCATCGGCACGCCGTTGCCGAAGGTGATGATGGTCAGCTCGGTGCCGTCGCCGTGGGTGCGGGCCCGGCCGAGGCCGGTGGGGGCGGCCGGGAGCGGGTCGAGCCAGGCGTTGTCGCCGGGGGAGTGCAGGTCCCTGGTGTGGTACAGGGCAATGGGTTCCAGGTAGACGCAGACCGCGCCGTGCCTGCGGGCCGCGGCGGCGCAGGCGTGCAGCAGCGGGGCGGCCTCCGCCGGGTGCGCGGGGACGGCGATGACCAGGCCGGGGATGTCGCGCAAGGCGGCCAGGGCGTTGTCGTTGTGGAAGTGGCCGCCGAAGCCCTTCTGGTAGGCCAGTCCGGCGATTCGCACGATCATCGGGTTGCGGTACTGGTTGTCGGCGAAGAAGCGCAGCGTGGCCGCCTCGCCGCGGAGCTGGTCGGCGGCGTTGTGCAGGTAGGCCAGGTACTGGATCTCCGGGATGGGCAGGAAGCCGCAGAGCGCGGTGCCCAGCGCGGTGCCGAGGATGGTCTGCTCGTCCAGCAGGGTGTCGAAAACCCTTGCCGCGCCGAAGGACTTGCGCAGGCCACGGGTGACGCCGTAGACACCGCCCTTGGCCGCCACGTCCTCGCCGAAGACCAGGGTGGCCGGGTCCTCGGTGAGCAGCTGGGCGAGGGCCTGGTTGATGGACTGGGCCAGGGTGCGGGGCTCGGCGATGGCGGGCGTGTCGCCGGAGACCGTTGGCGTGGCAGGGAAGTCGCCGGTGGCCAGCGGGGCCAGCACCGCCGCCGCCGAGGTCAGCTTCGGTTCGGCGATCGCTTCGGCGGCCAGCGCGGCGACCTCCGCGCGCTTGGCCTCGTACCGCTCCAGCAGCTGGGCCGGGGTCAGGATGCCGTTTTCTGCCAACAGGATCGCGGTGCGCAGGACCGGGTCGCGGGACAGGTCGGCGGTGATCTCGGCCTGGCTGCGGTAGGCGGACTCGACGTCGGAGCCCGCGTGTCCCATCAGCCGCACCGTGCGCAGCCGCAGGAAGGCCGGGGCGCGGCGGGTGCGCACCCAGTCGGCAGCTGCCTCCGCCACCCGGAGTGCCTCGGGCAGGTTGGCGCCGTCGGCGTCGAAGTAGCGCAGGCCGGGGCGGTTGCCGTAGGCGGCGGCGATCCAGTCCTTCGGGGTGCGCACGCTGATGCCGATCCCGTTGTCCTCGCAGACGAACAGCACCGGCAGCGGCAGCTTCTGATAGGCGCAGTGGGTGGCGGTGTTGAACGCGCCGGTGGCGGTGGAGTGGTTGGCGGAGGCGTCGCCGAAGGAACAGACCACGATCGCGTCCGGCGGCCATTCGGTGGGCAGGCCCAGTTTCCTGGCGCGTTCGATGCCGAAGGCGACGCCGACCGCGCGGGGCAGGTGCGAGGCGATGGTGGAGGTCTGCGGGATCACCGACAGGGCGCGATGGCCGAAGACCTTGTGCCGTCCGCCGGAGATGGGTTCGGCCGCCGCCGCGGTGATGCCGAGCAGCACGTCCCGCAGCGGGGTGGAGCCGGGCTTCTGCGCGGCGCGGGCGAGGTAGAAGCCGCCGGAGCGGTAGTGCAGCAGGGCGGGGTCGGTGACCCGGAGCGCGGCCGCGACCGCGGCGTTGCCCTCGTGGCCGCTGGAGCCGATGCTGTAGAAGCCCTCGCCACGCTTGCCCAGCTCCCGCGCGGCCAGGTCCAGGTGGCGGCTGCCGAGCTGGGCCTCGAACAGGGCCAGCGCCCGTTCCGCACTCAGCCCTTCGATGTCCATTGTGGACTGCGCGACGGGCATGTTCCTTATGACGTCAAGGAAGTGCTGGTCGACCGGCTGGGTCATCGGTAGGCCGGGTTGCCGGTGAGGGCCTCGCCGAGCACCAGGGTGTGGATCTCGCTGGTGCCCTCGTAGGTGAGCACGGACTCCAGGTTGTTGGCGTGCCGCAGCACCGGGTATTCCAGGGTGATGCCGCTGGCGCCGAGGATGGTGCGCGCCTCGCGGGCGATCTTGATGGCCTCGCGCACGTTGTTCAGCTTGCCGATGCTCACCTGCCGCGGATGCAGCTGCCCGGCGTCCTTGAGCCGGCCCAGGTGCAGGGCGAGCAGGAAGCCCTTCTGCAGCTCCAGGCTCATGTCGACGAGCTTCTGCTGGGTGAGCTGGAACCCGGCGATCGGCTTGCCGAACTGGGTGCGGGTGACCGAGTAGTCCAGCGCGGTGTCCAGGCAGTCCTTGGCCGCGCCCAGCGCGCCGAAGATGATGCCGAAGCGGGCCTCGCTCAGGCAGCTCAGCGGTCCGCGGAGCCCGGCGGCCTCGGGCAGCTGGGCGTCGGCGGGCAGGCGGCAGTCGTCGAAGAACAGCTCGGAGGTGACCGAGGCGCGCAGGGACAGCTTGTGCGTGATGTTCCGGGTGCTGAAGCCGGGGGTGTCGCGCGGCACCAGGAACCCGCGCACGCCGTCCTCGGTCCGCGCCCACACCACGGCCACGTCGGCCAGGCCGCCGTTGGTGATCCACATCTTGCTGCCGTTGAGGATCCAGTCACCGCCGTCGCGCTTGGCGCTGGTGCGCATGTTGCCGGGATCGCTGCCGTGGTCGGGTTCGGTGAGCCCGAAGCAGCCGATCGCGCGGCCCGCGGCCATCTCCGGCAGCCAGCGCTGTTTCTGCTCCTCGGAGCCCCAGCGATGGATGGCGTACATGGCCAGCGAGCCCTGCACCGAGACGAAGCTGCGGAACCCGGAGTCCACGCCCTCCAGCTCGAAGCAGGCCAGCCCGTAGCCGACCGCGCTGGACCCCGCGCAGCCGTAGCCCTGGAGGTGCATGCCGAGCAGCCCGAGCTTGCCGAACTCCAGCGCCAGGTCCCGGTCGAAGTAGCCGCGCTCGAACCAGTCGCCGATCACCGGCCGCAGCCGCTGGTCGGCGAACCGCCGGACGGTGTCCCTGATGAGCCGCTCCTCCTCGGTGAGCAGCCCGTCGGCGGACAGCAGGTCCAGTGGGTCGATCCGCTCGGGCATCGTCTCTCCGCTCATTTCACGCCGGGTTTCCAGCATGGCCCGGGGGCCGGGACAGCCCCAAGTCCCCCAGGCCGACGGACCTTCGCGCTGAGCACAACGACGGCTGGGCCTAGGGGTTGCGGGACAGGATCGAGTGCAGCCGTTCGAGTGGAATCTTGGGCGTGCGGTGCTCGTCGAGCAGCCCGTTGGTCTCCTGCTCGGTGTCGGTGAGCTGGGTGAAGCAGTACCCCGCGAGCCCACCGGAGCGCGCCGCGCCGATCACCGCCGCCAGCATCGCCGCGTAGTCCTCGGCCGAGTCGATGGTGCCGTAGCCGAAGACCTCCGCCCCATTGGCCGGGGTGAAGGTGGCCCCGCCGAACTCGCTGAGCATGATCGGCTGCTCCGCGTAGTCCACCCCGTCCAGCAGCAGCCGCCGCGAGTTGGGCCAGCGCTCGGTGAAGTGCCCCCGGTCCAAGTTCTCCCTGGTGTAGCGGGACTTCAGCGTGTCCGGGTCCTGGTGGTAGTCGTGCACACCCCAGAAGTCACCCCCGGCGATCTCCCAGCCGTCGTTGGCGATGGCCGGCCGCGAGGGGTCCAGCGACTTGGTCAGGTGGAACAAGGCTTGGGCGAGGTGCCGCTGCGCCGGGTCGGCCCCGATGTCCGGCACACCCCAGCTCTCGTTCAGCGGCACCCAGGCCATGATGCTGGGATGGCTGCGGTCCCGCTGCACGGCCCTGGGCCACTCGGCCAGCAGCCGCTGCGCCGTGGTCGGACCGAACTCGAACGCGCTCGGCATCTCCTCCCACACCAGCAGCCCAAGCCGGTCGCACCAGTACAGGAACCGGGGATCCTCCACCTTCTGGTGCACCCGGATCCCGTTGAGCCCCAGCGCCTTGGCCAGCTCCACCTCCCGCCGCAGCTCCTGCGCCGAGGCCGCCAGATGCGACTCCGGCCAGTAGTTCTGGGCGAGTGCGAACCGCAGGAAGGTGGGCCGCCCGTTGACCAGGAACCGCCGGTCAGCCACGCCAAAACTGGACAACCCGAGGTAGGAGGACACGCTGTCCACCACCGCCCCGTCCGCGCCCAGCAGCCGAACCGAGGCGTCGATCAGGTGCGGCCGCTCCGGAGTCCACAGTAGACGGTCCAGGTCCTGCGCGTTCCGCAGCGCGGGAATGGCGATATCGCACCGGAGCTCACGAGTGGTGAGCCGGAAGCTCTGCGCCGCAAGGACCTCATCCCCGAACCGGAGCTCGACTTCCGCCGTGTGCGCCTCCGCGGGCCAGGTGTTGAGCCCCAGTTCGCACCGCACCCGGCAGGCGGCCACCTCCGGCGTCCAGTGCAGCGAGTCCACCCGCAGCGCGGGCACCTCCTCCAGCCACACCGGCTGCCAGATCCCGGTGGTCCGGTGGTACCAGATCACATGCGGCTCAACGGCCCAGTCCTGTTTCCCCCTGGGCTGCGCGGTGTCCTGCGGCCAGTCCTCCACCCGGACAGTGACCACCTGCGCGCCGGACTGAGCCAGCGCCCAGGTGACATCAAGCGAGAACCCAACATGCCCACCCTCGTGCGCACCAACCTGATGCCCGTTGACCCACACCGTGGCCCGGTAGTCCACCGCGCCGAAGTGCAGCAGCAAGGCCCGCCCGGGAGCAGGGGGAGCGGCGGTGAACTCCCGCCGGTACCAGACCACCGGATGGAACCCCCGGTCCCCGATCCCGGACCGCTTGGACTCCGGCGGATAGGGCACGGCGATGGTCCGGTCGAACGGCTCAGCACTCCGATACCAGCCGGAGCTCAGCCCGGAGTCGGTGTCGTCATACGCAAACCTCCACGGCCCGGACAAATCGGACCAGTCAGGATCACGGATGAGCTGCGGGCGGGGATGGTCGGCTGCGGCGAGGTGCGCGGCGGTCACGAAACCAGGGCTCCCGATACGGTCGAGGACACGGTCGCAGACACCCAGTGTACAACGTTGTAAGTTGATGTTGAAGAACTTTCCGCGACGCCTTTGCCTTTGCTTTGACCGCAACGGAGCGGCCGGTCTGGGTGGTTCTGCTTCGACGGCCTGGAAAAAACACACCAGCCCTGTCAAGCGCCCCACCCGCGCCGTCCACCGCCACCAAGGGCTGGCACCGGGGCGCTTGACAGGGCTGGTTTGGTTTTGGAAGGCCGTCGAAGCAGAACCACCCAGACCCCGCGGAACCACCCACGCTTCATCCGGCGCGCCAACCCAAACTCGCACTGGTCTGCAACTCATCTCGCTGCCTTTGATCTTCCCCCCTGCTTTGATGGTCTGCCCGTCCGGCGAGGACACGCTCTTCTTCTTTTTTAAAAGCGAAAAGAATGTCCTCGCCGGACGGGCAGACCCCCGGAGGGGTGAGGCAGATCAACACCCGGGCAAGCAGGTTGCGGGGCGGGGTTTGTGTTGCCGGGGCCGATTCCAGCGTGCTCGCGACCCTCTCGTCTTCTCCGCACGGCCTTCCGACAGCGAACCACATCCCACCGAGCAGCCGCCGTCACGTTGCGTGGGTTCGGCGGCGGTTGCTGTGCGCGTCTGCTCGGTGGGATGTGGTTAGCAGTCTCCAGGCCGTACGGAGAAGACGAGAGGCCCACTTTGTGGGTTTTCACCCCGGGGCGGAGCTTGTCGCGCGACGGGACCGTCCACAGTGGATTCGCTTGACCTGGAGCGCGCTCAAAGTCATAGCGTCGTTGCCATGACGACCCCACAACAGCCCCTCAACTCCGGTTTTGGCGCGAACAGCACCGCCACCGAAGTTCTCGCCGGTATCGATCTCACCGGCAAGCTCGCCATCGTCACCGGTGGCTACTCCGGCCTTGGCCTGGAGACCACCCGGGCGCTGGCCGCCGCCGGTGCGCACGTCGTGGTCCCGGCCCGCCGTCCGATTCTGGCCACCGAAGCCCTGGGTGACGAAGCCGAAGTCGCCGCGCTGGACCTGGCCGACCTCGACAGCGTGCGGACCTTCGCCGACAACTTCCTCGCCACTGGTCGCGGTATCGACATCATGGTCAACAGCGCGGGGGTGATGGCCTCGCCCGAGACGCGGGTGGGGCCGGGCTGGGAGCTTCAGTTCGCGGCCAACCACCTCGGGCACTTCGCGCTGGTCAACCGGTTGTGGCCGGCGCTGGTCGGTCGGGATGCCCGGGTGGTTTCGGTGTCCTCGCGTGGGCACTTCTACTCTGACATCCGCTGGGAGGACCCGCAGTTCGCCAGCGGCTACGACAAGTGGCTGGCCTACGGGCAGAGCAAGACCGCGAATGTGCTGTTCGCGGTGCACCTGGACGCCATTGGGCGGGAGCACGGGGTGCGGGCGTTCGCACTGCACCCGGGGGCGATCATGACGCCGCTGGCCCGGCACATCCCGCTGGCCGAGCAGATCGCCAATGGGTGGGCGGATGAGGAGGGCAATCCGGTCGACCCGTCCTTCAAGACCGTGCCGGAGGGTGCGGCGACCCAGGTCTGGGCGGCCACCTCGCCGCAGTTGGCGGGGATGGGCGGGGTCTACCTGGAGGACTGCGAGATCGCCGAGGTCGGTGGCTCGGTGGCGGAGCTCCGGGGGGTCGCGGCCTACGCGGTGGACTCGGCGTCGGCGGCCCGGCTGTGGGGGCTGTCCGCGCAGTTGACGGGGGTGGATCTGCTGGTCAGCCGGTGACCTGTGGTCCCCGACCGGTCGTGGGGCGCCGGTCGGGGACCGGGTGGTCAGACGATGCTGGCCTTCTCGATGATCACGTCCTGCTTCGGGACGTCGGAGTGGCCGCCCGCGTTGCCGGTGGCCACGCCGCGGATCGACTCGACGGTCTCCTGGCCCTCGACGACCTTGCCGAACACCGCGTAACCCCAGCCGTTCGGGGTGGGCGAGGTGTGGTTGAGGAAGTCGTTGTCGACCGTGTTGATGAAGAACTGGGCGGTGGCCGAGTGCGGGTCACCGGTGCGCGCCATGGCGACGGTGTACTGGTTGTTCTTCAGGCCGTTGGTGGCCTCGTTCTTGATCGGGGTGCCGGTGGGCCTCTGCTTCAGGCCCGGCTCGAAACCGCCGCCCTGGATCATGAAACCGCTGATGACGCGGTGGAAGATCGTGCCGTCGTAGTGGCCCTTGTTCACGTACTCCACGAAGTTCGCCACCGTGTTCGGCGCCTTGTCGGCGTCCAGTTCCAGGACGATGCTGCCGTGGTTGGTGTCCAGACGTGCCTTGGTCATGCCACCGATTCTGTCACCGCACGTTGGCGCACGCTGGGCTAGGGCGACCAGCGGGTGCGCAGATCGGCGCAAGACCGGGCCAGGCAGTCCAGGGCCAGTGGCAGCAGGGGGTTGCTGTTCTGCGGGCGGTGCAGCACCAGCACCCGGCGGAAGGCCTGCCACCCGGCAGGGCGCAGCACCCGGATGCCCTTCTCCGGCACGGCCAGCCTGGGCATCATGGCCACCCCCAGCCCGCGCGCGACCAGCTCGGCGACCACGCCGTAGTCGTTGCTGCGGAAGATGATCGCCGGGTCGAACCCGGCCGCGGTGGCCATCCGGCCCAGGGAACGTGCGCCCGCGGTGTCCGCCCTGGTGCAGATCCAGCGTTCCCCGGCCAGCTCGGCCAGGTCCACCTCCTGGCCGCCGGCCAGCCGGTGCGTCTCCGGGACGGCGATGGTCAGCGGCTCGGCCAGCAGCTCGGTGCCGCGCAGCTCCACCGGCCACACCCTCGGATCCAGGTCGTAGGCGAAGACCACCGCCGCGTCCAGGGTGCCCTCCAGCACGCCGCCGAGCACCTCGTCCGGCTCGCCCTCGTCCAGGTGCACCTCGGCGTTGGGGCGCGCGGCCACGATCGCGGCCAGCGCGACCGGTAACACCTTGGCGTTGGCGGTGGCGAAGCTGGCCAGGCGTAAGGTGCCCGCGTCTCCCGCGACCAGGGCTTTCGCTTCCCGTTCCACTGTGGACAGCGCGCCGAGCACCGCGCCGCAGCGCTCGGCCAGCAGCTCGGCCACCGCGGTCGCCCGCACACTCCGCGCGGACCGCTCGAACAGCGGGGCGCCCACCGCGCGTTCCAGCAGCACCATCTGCTGGGAGACCGCGGAGGCCGTGTAGCCGAGGTTGCGCGCCGCCTCGGCGAAGGATCCCGTGCGGACGCACTCCCGCAGGGTCCGCAGATGGATCGGGTTGAGCATTGCGCGACTCTACGGAGATCGGACATGCCACCGCACCCCCTACGAGGTATCTGCAACCCAAGAGTTGCGCCCCGAACGGTCATGTGCAACTCTGAGGTTGCGCCTACAGGAGGACAACATGGACCGCATCGAACGTCAGATCCACATCGCCGCCCCGCCCGAGCGGGTGTGGTCGGTGCTCACCGAGGCCGAGCACATCGCCCAGTGGTTCGGCCAGACCGCGCAGGTCGACCTGCGCCCCGGCGGCGCGGCCAGCTTCGGCTGGACCAAGCACGGCACCAGCCAGGCCACCATCGTCGCGGTGGAGCCGCCGCGCTTCTTCTCCTACCGCTGGAACCTGGTCGACGACGGACCGGCCGAGGACGGCAAGACCTCGCTGGTCGAGTTCACCCTGGTTGAGCAGGACGGGGGGACCAGCCTGACCGTGGTGGAAACCGGTTTCCAGTCCCTGGCGGTGTCCCCGGACCGGCAGCTCAAGCAGTACCAGGACAACGTGGGCGGCTGGCAGGCCGAGCTGGACGAGCTGGCGGCGTACGTGGACAAGCTCGCGGCATGACCGACCAGGTCGACGAGGTGATCGTGGCGCTCTCGGACCCGCTGCGGCGGCAGCTGCTGGAGCGGCTGTCCCGGCTCGGCTCGGCCAGCGCGACCACCCTGGCCGAGCACCTCCCGGTGACCAGGCAGGCGGTGGTCAAGCACCTGGTGGTGCTGGACCGGGCCGGGCTGGTCACCGGCGGGCGACAGGGCAGGGAGGTGCGCTACGCGGTCCGCCCGGAGGCGCTGCTGGTCACCGCGGAGCGGCTGCGCCGGGTGGCCGCCGACTGGGACAGCCGCCTGTCCGCGATCAAGCGCCTGGCTGAAGGCGGGTAGGTCGTGTTTCCGATGTCACGCCAGCGATAGCCGCGCCACCAGCGACCAAACCGATCACGACTCTCGCCGACGCGACATCGGAAACACGACCTAGAGGATCTCCTCGACGTTCTGGATCGGCCGCGCCAGCCGGGTGCCCTTGCTGGTGACCACGAACGGCCGCTCGATCAGGATCGGGTGCTCGGCCATCGCGTCCAGCAGCGCCTCGTCATCGGCCTCGGCCAGACCCAGCTCGGTGAACAGCTTCTCCTTGCGCCGCACCGCCTGCGCGGGGGTGAGGCCCGCGTCCGCGATGAGCTTGGCCAGCTCCTCGCGGGTCGGCGGGGTCTTGAGGTAGTCGATCACGGTCGGCTCCTCGCCGTTCTCCCGCAGCAGCGCGAGGGTGTTGCGGGAGGTGCTGCACCGAGGGTTGTGGTAGATCGTCGCCATGGTGGTCATTCTGCCCATCGGGAGCGGGGCAGGCGGCCGCGCAACGCCATCGCCGTGCGCACCCGGTCCTGGGCCAGCCGCATCGCCGCGGTCCTGGGCAGCACGCCGGTGCGGCGGGACTCGGTGAGCACCAGCTCGGTGTTGGCCCGCATCTTCGCCGCCACCGTGGCCATGATCGCGGCCGGATCGGGCCGGAACGGGGAGTAGCGGGCGTCCATGGCGAAGGCGGCCGCGACCACGCCGCCGGCGTTGGCGATGAAGTCCGGCACCACCGTGACACCGCGTTCGGCCAGCGCGGACTGCGCGGCGGGGCTGGTCGGCAGGTTCGCGCCCTCCACCACCAGGTTCGCCCGGATCCGGGCCGCGGCCGGCTCGTCGATGACGTCCTGCACCGCGGCCGGGACCAGCACATCGCAGTCCACCAGCAGCTCCGCCCCGGCCGGAATCCGTTGCGCGGGAGCCAGTTTCACGCAGGCGTCGCCGTGCTCGGCGCGCAGCGCCAGCCAGTGCGGCACGTCCAGGCCGTCCGGATCGTGCACCGCGCCCTCGCTGGTGGACAGCGCGACCACCACCGCGCCCAGCTCGTGCAGGCGGCGGGCCGCGGCCAGGCCGACCGCGCCGAACCCTTGCAGCGACACCCGTGCGCCCGCGGTCGGGCGGCCCAGCAGCGCCAGCGCCGCGTCCACCGACTCGGCCACCCCGTGCCCGGTGACGCCGATCTTGTCGTAGGCCACCCCGCCCAGCTCCTCCGGCACGCCCACCGCGGCGCCCCGGTCGCCCAGCTCGTCCTGGATGATCGCCGCGTCCGCCTCGGTCATGCCCATGTCCAGCCCGGCCACGTAGCTGGACGGGATCTGGTCGGCCAGGCGGCGGACGAAGGCGCGCAGCACCGCCTCCTTGTCCGGACTCGCCGGATCCCACCGGATGCCGGCCTTGGCGCCGCCGTGGAAGAGGTCCACCGCGGCCCACTTCCAGGTCATCACCCTGGCCAGCCGGGCGATCTGTGCCACGGTGACCCCCGGCGCCATCCGGGTGCCGCCCTTGCCGGAGCCGCGCGCGGTGTTGTCGATGACCAGCACGCCGCGCATCCCGGTGCGCGAGTCGGAGACGCTGACCACCTTCTCCGGGCCCCACTCGTCGAACTCGTGCAGGTCCACCGAGGTTCCTCTCAGACGCAGTTGTGTTCGGGCCGGACCCCGGCCCCGGCGAACCGGCGGACATCCAGCGCGGCGACATCCACCACCGGATCCCGGCCCAGCACCAGGTCCCGCAGCACCTCGCCGATCGCCGGTCCCTGCAGGAAACCGTGGCCGGAGAAGCCGGTGGCGTAGAGGAACCGGCGCACCCCGGCCGCCTCGCCGACCACCGCGTTGTGGTCGGGGGTGACCTCGTAGAGCCCGGCCCAGCCGTGCGCGATGCCCACCTCGGTCAGCGCGGGCGCCCGCCTGGCCACCGCGGCGCTGAGCCTGGGCAGCCAGGAGTCGGTGCGGGACAAGTGGAAGCCGAACTCCTCGTCCGGGTCCGACATGCCCACCAGCAGCCCCGCGCCCTCGCCGTGGAAGTAGAAGCTGGTGCCGAAGTCGATGGTCATCGGCAGCTCCGGCGGCAGGTCCGGCACCGGCTCGGTGACCAGGATCTGCCTGCGCAGCGGCCGCACCGGCAGCGCCACCCCGGCCATCGCGCCCACCGCGGCCGACCAGGCCCCGGCCGCGCAGATCACCGTCGCGGTGCGCACGGCCCCCTCGTCCGTGCGCACCGCGCGGATCTCCCCGTCCTCGATGTCGATGCCGGTGACCGCGCAGTGCCGCCGGATCAGCGCCCCGTGCCGCCGCGCGGCCCGCGCGTAGCCCTGCACCACGGCCTCCGGGGTGCAGTGGCCGTCGGTGGGGGAGTAGGCGGCGGCGAGCAGCCCGTCGGTGTCGATCAGCGGGGACAGTCGTTTCGCCTCAGCGGGTTCGAGCATCCTGCTGGGCACTCCGAGTCCATTTTGGACGGTGATGCTAGCCTCGAACGCCGCCACGTCCTCGGCGTTGTCCAGCAGGAACAGGTAACCGTGCTGGGCCAGGTCGATCTCGCCGCCCGGCCGCTGCGCGAAGTTCTCGAACGCGGCCAGGCTGCGCTTGCCCAGCTCGATGTTGACCGGGTCGGAGAACTGCGCGCGCACCCCGCCCGCGGCCCGGCAGGTGCTGCCCGAGCCCAGCTCGTCCCGTTCCAGCAGCAGCACCTCCGCCCCGGCCTCGGCCAGGTGGAAGGCCGCGCTGACCCCCATCACCCCGCCGCCGATGACCACCACGTCGGCCGCGGCGGGCAACGGGGCGCGGCCGGTCACCGCCCGGCCCAGTGCTCGGGCAGCCGGTAGCCCAGCTCCGGCTCCACGGTGGTGACGTCCATCTGCGCCTTCTGCAGCTTGCCGGAGAAGTCCCAGTTCATCGACTGCCAGCGGGTGAACTGGTCCAGCACCCAGATGCCGGACTGCCGGGAACCGTTGCCGGAGCGGCCGTTGCCGCCAAAGGGCAGGTGCGCCTCCGCGCCGGAGGTGGAGTTGTTCACGCTGACCATGCCCGCCCCGATGCCCTGCCGGAACCGGAACGCCTTGGCCGGATCGGTGGTGTAGATCGAGGAGGACAGCCCGTAGCCGGGCGCGTTGGCCAGCTCGACCGCCTCAGTGAAGTCCCGGTAGCCGGTGATGCCGATGATCGGCCCGAAGGTCTCCTCCAGGAAGATCCGGTCGGTCGGCCGCACCCCATCCACGACCACCGGGTGGTAGTACAGCCCGGTCCCGGCCTTGCCGTGGAAGCCCTCGCGTGGGTTGTCCGCGCTGATCCGGCCGATCCCGGTGGAGCCGAGCACGGTGTGGTGCGGCTGGATCCAGTCCAATGTGGACTCATAGGAGTCGGCGAACTTCTGATCCAGCAAGGGTCCGTAGAGGACAGGGCCGTCCGGTTCGCCGACCACCGCGGCGCGCACCGCGGCGTCGAAGCGGCGGGTGAACTCCGCGCGCACGTCCTCGTGCACGATCACCGTGCCCAGCGAGGTGCAGCGTTGCCCCGCCGAGCCGAAGCCGGAGAACAGCGCGCCCTCCACGGCCAGGTCCAGGTCGGCGTCCTCGGTGACCACCATCGGGTTCTTGCCGCCCAACTCCAGGCAGGGTGACTGGAGGTGCCGCCCGCACAGCTCGCCGATCTGCTCCCCGACCGCGCTGGAGCCGGTGAAGCCGACCTTGTCCACCAGCCGCCGCTCCAGCGCGGTGCGCAGACCGTCGAAAGTGGACGGTCCGTCGGCCAGCACCAGCCCGAGCACCCCCGCGGGCACTCCGGCCCGCCAGGCCAGTTCGGCGAAGGCGGCCGCGCTGGCCGCGGCGTACTCGGCGGGCTTCCACACCACCGCGTTGCCGCACAGCAGCGCGGGCACCAGGTACCAGGAGGGCACCGCGACCGGGAAGTTGCCCGCGGTGATCACCACGGCCACCCCGACCGGCACCCGGAAGGTGAACAGCTGCTTGTCCGGCATCTCGCTGGGCACGGTCTGCCCGTACAGCCTGCGGCCCTCGCCGAGGAAGAAGTCGCAGGTGTCCACGATCTCCTGCACCTCGCCGAGCGCCTCGGCGTAGGGCTTGCCGATCTCCCTGGTGACCAGCCCGGCCAGGGTCTCCTGGTTGGCCTCCACCAGCCTGCCCAGGTTGGCGATCACCCGGCCGCGCACCGGCGCGGGCACCGCGGCCCACTCGGTCTGTGCGGCCCTGGCCACCTCGGCGGCGTGCACCAGGTCCGCCGCGCCGCCGAGCTGGACCGTGGCGACCACGTCGGCCGGCTCGGCGGGGTTGCGGGAGAGGTAGTCCGTGCCGCGCACGGCCTTGCCGTCGATCACCGAGGTCAACGTCGTCGTGTCCACACAGCTCACCGTAGGGCGCGCGCCGGATCGGACAAGCCACCCAACGCGCACACTTGCTCGCGCTCAGCGTCACGGAGAGTTGGCCTCGGCCTCGCGCGCACGGGTGGTGACCACGTGGCCGGCGGGCCGGGGTGTGGCCAGACTGGAGTCATGACGGCGAGTGCGGGTCCCGTGGTGCTGTCCGAGGCCGAGGTGTCGGCCCTGCTGGACCTGGACGGGGTGATCGACAGCCAGCGGCAGGCGTTCACCGCGCTGGGCGAGGGCAGTGGCCTGGTCGCGGAGAAGGCGGTGCTGGACAGCCCGGACGGCTCCACCGTGCTCAGCTACCTGGGCCGGGTCTCCACCGCGCACGGCGTGGTCAACAAGGTGGTCAGCGTGCAGCCGGACAACCCGGCCCGCGGCCTGCCCGCGATCACCGCGACCCTGGTGGTGCTGCACCCGCGCACCGGCGAGGTGCTGGCGGTGCTGGCCGGTGGGGAGCTGACCGCGGTGCGCACCGCGGCGGCCTCGGCGGTGGCGGTGGACGCGCTGACCCAGCCCACCGCGGGCGATCTGGCCATCCTGGGCTCAGGGGTGCAGGGGCGCTGGCACGTGCGCGCGCTGGCCAGGGTGCGCAACCTGCGCCGGATCCGGATGTGGAGCCCCAACCGGGAACGCTGCGCGCGGACCGCGGGGCAGCTGACCGGGGAACTGGGGGTTGAGGTGATCCCGGTGCCCGACCCGGTGGCCGCGGTCGGGGACGCCGACCTGGTGATCGCGGGCACGCTCAGCCACACCCCGGTGGTGCCCACCGCGGAGGTCGCCATCGGCGCGACCGTGGTCAGCGTCGGCTCCTTCGCCCCGGACCGGCACGAGCTGGACCAGGCCCTGCTGGACCGGGCGGACCGGGTGGTGGTGGACCACGTGCCCACCGCGACCGGCCACGCCGGGCCGATCATGCGCGCGGTCGCCGACGGGGTGCTCACCGAAGGGGACCTGACCTCGCTGGGCGAAGTGCTCTGCGGCACCAGGCCGGGCCGCCGCGCGCCCAGCGACCTGGTGATCTACAACAGCGTCGGCCTAGGCGTGCAAGACGCGGCCGCGGCGGCCCTGGTGCTATCCCGCCACCACGCCGCCAAGCGTTGAGCTACCCCAGAAAAAGCGAAAACCGGGCTGTCATGAAGACAGCCCGGTTGCCTGAAAAATTTCAGGCCGTCGCCATCAGTGGCCGGTGACGTTTTCGGCCTGCGGGCCCTTGGGGCCCTGGGTCACGTCGAAGGTGACCTTCTGGCCCTCCTGGAGCTCCTTGAAGCCCGTGCCGTTGATCGCGGAGAAGTGCACGAAGACGTCAGGGCCGCCCTCGTCCTGCGCGATGAAACCAAAGCCCTTTTCCCCGTTGAACCACTTCACACTGCCAGTTGCCACAAATCCTCCGACCACAAAAAATCAGTTAACGCGACGAACCCTACCCCGTCCGGCGAATTTCGGGAATTCCCACCCCCAGATCGGGTGGTGGACACCCCTCCGGAGCCCGCCCCGCGCGCCGCCCCGTTCGCGCACGTGACCAGCACGTCACCTGGGTGCCCGCGCACGTCGGCCTGCGGTCCGGCCATCCGCCGTGCCCCGTTGTTTTGCCTGGTCAACGTAGGTGTGAAGGGTTGTTCCAGCGGCCCGTTTCGGTGAGCTCTGCTGGTGCTCACCCCGAGGTTTTGCCGGGGTCGGCCACCTTCCCCGGGCCCTCCCGGCCAGCCAAGCTCGGCGGCACTGTGACCTGGGACACGAAGGGTGAGTGATTCGGTGGGCGACGGACTGCTGGGCACGGGGCCGCGCGGGGTGTTCCGGCGGACGCTGCCCCCACTGGACCAGGCGCACCAGCCACGGATGGCCAAGGTGCTCGGGCTGGGCCAGCTCACCCTGATCGGCGTCGGCGCGATCATCGGCGCGGGGATCTTCAGCCTGGCCGGGGCGGTGGCCAGGGACGTGGCCGGGCCCGCGGTGCTGATCTCGTTCCTGATCGCCGGGGCCGCCTCGGTGTGCGCGGCCTTCGCCTACGCCGAGTTCGCCGGCATGGTGCCGCGCGCCGGGTCCTCCTACACCTACGCCTCGGCGGTGCTCGGCGAGATCGTGGGCTGGATCATCGGCTGGGACCTGCTGCTGGAGTACACCGCGATCGTGGCCGCGGTCTCCATCGGCATGTCCGGGTACGTGGGCTTCCTGCTGGAGCGGATGGGCATCGAGCTGCCGGTGTGGATGATGGGCGCGCCCGGCACGGGGGAGGGGCACCGGGTCGACCTGGTCGCGGTGCTGATCTGCCTCGGCGTGGCCTGGCTGCTCAACCGGGGCACCAGGACCTCGGCGCGGGTGGACGCGGTGCTGACCGTGGTCAAGATCGCGGTGGTGCTGCTGGTCGTGGTGGTCGGACTGACCAAAGTGGACAATGCGAACCTGGATCCCTTCGCGCCCTTCGGCTTCGGCGGCGCGGTCGCGGGCGCGGCCACGGTGTTCTTCGCCGTCTTCGGCTACGACGCGCTGAGCACCGCGGCCGAGGAGTCCAAACAGGCCCAGCGCCACCTGCCCAAGGCGATGCTGCTGTCCCTGGCCATCTGCATGGTGCTCTACGCGCTTGCCTGCGTCGTGCTGACCGGGATGGTGCACTACACCCAGGTCGACCCGGCCCGCGGCTTCTCCGCCGCGTTCGAGGCGGTCGGCCTGGGCGGGGTGGGCACGGTGATCGCGATCGGCGCGGTGCTCGGCATCGTCACGGTGAGCTTCTCGTTCATGATGGGCGCCTCCCGGCTCTGGTACGCGATGAGCCGCGACGGCCTGATGCCGCGCTGGTTCGGCGCCCTGCACCCGCGCCGCCAGGTGCCGCACCGGGCCACCTGGATCATCGGCGTGGTGGCCGCGGTGCTGGCCGGCCTGCTCCCGGTCCGCGAGGCGGCGGAGCTGACCAACATCGGCGTGCTGTTCGCCTTCGTGCTGGTCTGCCTTGCCGTGGTGGTGCTGCGCTACCGCCGCCCCGACCTGCCCCGCGGCTTCCGCAGCCCGGGCATGCCGGTGGTGCCGTTGCTGGGCGTGGGGTTTCTCGGTCTGGCTGATGTCCTTCCTCAAGGCCGAGACCTGGTGGCGCTTCGGGCTGTGGCTGCTGGTGGGACTGGTGGTGTACGCGGCCTACAGCTACCGCGCGACTCGCAAGGTGGTCACCGGCGGCTCGGTCGAGCTGGGCGGCTAGTCCTCGCGGACCCAGCGCTGGCGCGGCGCGAAACCCTCCCGCCGCAGCCAGTGCTCGGTGTAGACCACCCGGTCGATCCGGATGCGCAGCAACGGGTTCCGCGGCGTCTCGGTCACCGAACGCCCCCGCTCGGCGGCATCGGACTGCCACAGGTACACCGCCATCCCCGCCTCGAACTCCGCCGACCCCGGCAGCAGCACCTCGGCCCGCCCGAACAGCTGCGCGCCCCGCGAGCTGGCCAGCCCGGCCAACGGCGCGAAGACCCCGATGGAGACCCGGGGATCGGCCTCGATGTTGCGCAGCTTCGGGGTTTTCGCCTGGGAGGTCACGTAGAGGGTGAAGCCGTCGCTGTAGTAGCGGACCGGGGTGGCCAGCGGGCCGTCCGCGCCGGTGGTGGCCAGCACGCAGAGGTTCTGCGTGGCCAGCAGGTTGAGGATGCGCTCTTCCAGCCGCGGGCGGGGGAGTTTCGCGGTGGGCGCGGGACCGGCCAGCCAGGGGTTCGCGATCATGCCCAACCCTAGCGACCTGCGG
This sequence comes from Crossiella sp. NPDC003009, assembly GCF_053591555.1. NCBI lineage: Bacteria > Bacillati > Actinomycetota > Actinomycetes > Pseudonocardiales > Pseudonocardiaceae > Crossiella > Crossiella sp. NPDC003009. The sequence goes on from NZ_JBSFUA010000045.1 coordinate 44,022, forward strand.
CCGGTCTCACCCCAAGACCGGCAGCCGCGCGGCGAACCGCCCCGCCGTGCGGCGCTGGAACTCCGTCAGCGGCACCCGCCCGGTGCCGGCCAGCACGATCACCTCGTCGTCGAGCGCGGGCAGGATCGGCGCGCCCGCCAGGGACTCCACCGTGCCGCGGGCCAGCTTCAGCGCGGTCGGCGCGGGCGGCGGCAGGGTCAGTTCGTGCTTGAGGTCCAGGTGGTGCACGGCCACCTCGACCGCCCAGGTGGCCAGGAAGTCGCCGGAGGAGAGCACCTTGCCCTGGAACCGGACCGTGTTCGGCGGCAGCGCGGTGACCATCCTGGACACCGCGTCCGAGGTCGGGCGCAGGTGCCCGAGCAGCCCGGTGGGGCGGCGGTAGGCCGAGGCCAGCCTGCGCACGTACTGGATCTGCCCGATCCGCTCGGTCTCGGTCTCGCGGCCGGGCAACCTGCCCTGCCAGTAGCTGGCCGCGTCGGTGTCCGGCGCCGCGTCGGTCGGGGAGACCAGGCCCAGCAGCATCTCCTGCAGGCCCAGGTGCACGTGCGCGATCACGTCGCCGACGGTCCACCCGTGGCACCGGCTGGCCGCGAGCATCTTGGTGTCGTCGAGGGTGTCGCAGACCGCGAGCAGGGCGGATAGCGCTTCGAGGAAGGCCGCCTGACCGTCGTGGTGTTCGACGCGCATGGCTGTCACCCTATCGGGTCAGGAACGATACGTACATTTACGTACAGCCCCGCTGTCGAATTCCTGCCCGCACGCCTTATCAGGCTCAGGCGACTTCCCGATGGTGCAGCCGACCCCACATTTCCTTGTCGTGCCGCTTTTCCTCCCCGAGTCTCGACATCGAGCCGCGCTATCAGGGGAATGGGCTTTTGCGGCCCGGTGCGCGAGGGATGGGGGTTTCGACATGGCACGACTGCTTTGGCTGCCCGGAGTGCTGCGCGAGGCGGGGCTGCGGGTCACCGAGGTCGATGGCTGGCGCACTCGCGGCGCGGACCGGATGGGTCAACTGCGCGGGGTGCTGCTGCACCACACCGCCGGATCGCGCAAGGGGAACTACCCCTCGCTGCGCACCATTCTGGATGGCACGGCGGACACCCCACCGCCTTTGGCGCAGTTGGGACTTGCCCGCGATGGCAGCTGGCTGGTCATCGCCTCAGGGCTGGCCAACCACGCCGGTGAAGGAGACTGGCCGGGGCTGCCGAGGAACAACGCCAACCCGCACCTGATCGGTGTGGAGGCGGAGTCGGCAGGCGACCCGCCCTATGACTGGACCCCGGCCCAGCTCGAGGCGTATCCGCGTGGGGTCGCGGCTTTGTTGCGGCATTTGGGCCGTGGCGCGGAATGGGCGATCGCGCACAAAGAATGGGCGCGGAACCGCCCCCGTCGCAAGAAGAAGGATCCGGCCGGATGGCCGGGTGACATGTCGGGATTCAGGGCGAGTGTGGCTCGCTGGCTGAAGAACCAAGGAGACGATGTGAGCTACGACGACGCCTACCGGGCATTCAAGGACGTCCTCAACGAGGAGTTCGACAACCCGAACAACAACGGCCGCAAAACCAGCCTCCGCACCCAGATCTCGCACGGCGACTGGCGCACCGACCTGACCATCAACCAGGTGGTCAGCCAGCTCTCCGGCCGCATCGCCGGGCTGAGCGAGGCGATCACCCAGCTGGCCCAGGGCCGCCAGGTCGACGTGGCCGCGATCAGCAAGGCGGCCGAGGCCGGCGCGCGCCAGGCGCTCGGCCAGGACCAGGGGTGACGTGATGCCGGTCCAGCCGACCTACCCTGGCGTCTACATCAACGAGCTGCCCAGCGCGGTGCGCACCATCACCGGCGTGCCGACCTCGATCGCGGCCTTCGTCGGCGCCGCGCTGCGCGGCCCGGCCGACACCCCGGTGCACATCACCAGCTTCGCCGACTACACCGCCACCTTCGGCGAGCTGCACGCCAAGTCGCCGATGAGCCACGCGGTCTACCACTTCTACCTCAACGGTGGCAGCGAGGCCGAGATCGTCCGCCTGGCCGGCACCGGCGCGAAGCGGTCGACGGCGACCTACCACGGCCTGACGCTGGAAGCTTCCGGCGCGGGCGTGTGGGGCGACCGGATCCGCTTCCGGGTCGACCACGACACGGCCACCGGCGCGGCCAACCTCTACAACCTCACCGTCCGGGACAACGGGACCGGGGCCGAGGAGCGCTACCTCAACATCTCCACCGACAAGGACAGCTCCCGGTCGCTGCGGAAGGTGCTGCGCTCCTCGCTGCTGGTCCGCCTGCCCGATGGCACCGAGGGACCCACCGCCCGGCCGGAGGAGCACGAGGACCCGGCCGATGGCGTCGACCCGCTCGCCGACCCGCCCACGCCGCCGAAGCCGGAAGAGGAGGACGGCAACGGGACCTCCACCGGGCTCGCCGATGGCGACGACGGCGGCGAGCTGGACGCGGCGGCCTACACCGGGAACCAGGACCGCAAGACCGGGCTCTATGCGCTGGACCGCGCCGACATCTTCAACATGCTGTACCTGCCCGGTGTCGCCGGCGTGTCCACCATCACGGACACGGTCTATCCCAAGGCCGCTGACTACTGCCACAAGCGCAGGGCGATGTTGATCGTGGAGCCCGGCAAGGACGTCGACACCGTCAGCAAGGCGGTGCTCGCGGCCAGCCCGGCAGGCGGTGGCAACCCTTTCGGCATCGACCGGAGCCTGCGCCCGAACGTGGCCGCCTACTTCCCGTGGCTGGACATGGCCGACCCCGCGGAGGAAGGCGGGGTGCGCGAGTTTCCGCCGGGCGGTGCGGTGGCCGGGATCTGGGCGCGCACCGACGCCCTGCGCGGCGTGTGGAAGGCCCCGGCGGGCACCGAGGCCGGCCCCAACGGCGCGCAGGAGCTGACCGTCAAGCTCACCGACACCGAGCACGGGCGGCTGAACCCGTTGGGGCTCAACTGCCTGCGCAGCTTCCCGGTGACCGGCAACGTGGTCTGGGGCGCGCGCACCCTGGCAGGCGCGGACCGGTTGGCCGACCAGTGGAAGTACCTGCCGGTGCGGCGGCTCGCGCTCTTCGTCGAGGAGAGCCTCTACCGCGGCACCCAGTGGGTGGTCTTCGAGCCCAACGACGAACCGCTGTGGTCCTCGGTGCGGCTCAACGTGGGCGCGTTCATGAACAACCTGTTCCGCCAGGGCGCGTTCCAGGGACAGACGCCGCAGCAGGCGTACCTGGTCAAGTGCGACCGGGAGAACAACCCGCAGAACGACATCGACCGCGGGATCCTCAACATCCTCGTCGGGTTCGCCCCGCTCAAACCGGCCGAGTTCGTGCTGATCCACATTCAGCAGCTGGCCGGCCAGGTCCAGGTGTAGGAAGGAACACGGCCATGCCACAGGCGAACCCCAAGACCACGCGGGTCGACCCGTACAAGAACTTCCGGTTCAGGGTGAAGTTCGGCGACGGCGACTACATCGCCGGTATCTCCAAGGTCTCCGGCTTCACCCGCACCACCGAGGTGGTGAAGCACCGCTCCGGCGGCGACCCCTCGCTGAGCTACAAGCTGCCCGGCCGCACCGACTTCGAGGCCATCACGCTGGAACGCGGGGTGACCCTCGACCCGGAGTTCGAGAAGTGGGCCAACAAGGTCTGGAGCTTCCGCAACGCCACCGGCGGGGTGGAGACCTCGCTCAAGGACTTCCGCCGGGACCTGCTCATCGACGTCTTCGACGACGGCGGCCGCAAGGTGCTCTCCTACCAGCTGCACAAGGCATGGGTGTCGGAGTACAAGCCACTGTCCGATTTGGACGGCAACGCGAACGCGGTGCTGATCCAGTCCATCAAGCTGGAACACGAGGGCTGGGTCCGCGACGACACCGTGGTGGTGCCCGCGGACAACACCTTCGACGACCCGACGGGCTGAGGCCGGTGCTCACCGAGGCCGAGGTGCTCGCGCTGTGGGAGGCAGGGCTCGGCCAGTCACCCGTGCGCCGCTCCCTCGCACTGGCCGCCGCCGGTGGCGCCGAGGCGCCGGGCGAGCTGACCGTGGGGCAGCGGGAGAGCCTGCTGCTGTCCTTGCGGGAGAAGGGGTTCGGCGGTGTGCTGCCGTGCCAGGTGGCCTGCCCGGCCTGCGGCGAGCAGTTGGAGCTGACCGTCGAGGTGACCGAGCTGCGCACCGCGGAGCCACCCCGCGAGTCGGCCACGCTGCTGGCCGACGGGGTGCGGGTGGAGTTCCGGCCGCTGCGCTGCGCGGACCTGCTCGCGGTGTCCGCGGAGTCCGGTGACGCGCGGCGGGAGCTGTTGCGCCGCACCGTGGTCACCGCCCACCGGGACGGACGGGAGGTCCCGGTTGCCGAGCTGGCCGAGCCGGTGCTGGAGGCGATCGCCGCCGCGCTGCCCGAGGTCGACCCGCAGGCCGACATCTCGCTGGCCCTGGACTGCTCTGGGTGCGCGCACTCCTGGTTCGCGCCCTTCGACGTGGGCGGCTACCTGTGGGCGGAGATCGAGGCCTGCGCGCACCGGCTGCTCTTCGACATCCACGCCCTGGCCACGGCCTACGGCTGGACCGAGACCGAGGTGCTGTCGGTGAGCCCGGCCCGCAGGCGGTTCTACCTGGAAGCGGGGGTCTCATGAGCGGCGACCTGGTGACCAGGCTGCTCGGGCAGGGCGGCCCCGCGGTGCGGCCACTGCTGCCCTCGGTGTTCGAAGCCCCGGTCGCGCTGCGCCAGGAACCCCGAGCCCACCAGCTGATGCGGCCCGAACCGGGGATCGCGGACGCGCGGCCGGAACCTCCGGCGAGTTTCCCAGAGCTGACGCCCAGAGTTCCGGGGGGTCCGGCCGCCCCAGCGGTTCCGGACCAGGCAGTCTCGGTGTCGCCGACGACACCGGGCATCCAACGAGACCAGCCGACGCCGTGGGAACTACCGGAGAGCCCGCCCATACGGCGAGCCGGGGCAGCGCCCGTGCCCTTGCCGCTGTCCGGCCAACCCGGTGACCCGGTCGCCGCAACGGCGACGCGCGCTGGGGTGACAGGTCCGATGCCGCCCGTGGCGCCGAGCCGCCGGATCCCCGCGCCACCCGCCGACCCACCGAGCCGCCGGAGCCCGGCCACGCCCGCCGAGTCGCCGAGCCATCCGGTCCCCGCCCCGCCGCCATCACCGGTGCCAGCCCTGGAATCCCCGGTCCGGCAGGGCGGCTGGGCCGCCGGCCACCTGCTCTACGCGCCCGCCTCGCGCCAACCGATCCCGCCCCGCCCGCGGTCCACCGTGCACATCACCATCGGCCGCGTCGAAGTGCGCGCCGAACAACCCGCGCCGAACCCCAAGCGCGGCAAGACTTCCCGCCCTGCCGTCCTGGAGCTCGACGACTACCTGCGCACCCGGAAAGGAGGCTGACCGATGAGCAACGCCAGAGTGATCGAAGCCGTGACCCAGATCCTCAAGGGCATCCTGCAGTCCGGCGCGGACCGGGTGCACGACGGTGTGCGAGCCACCGCGATGCCGCCGGACCAGGTCGGCGCCACCGGGCACGAGGTACAGCTCAACCTGTTCCTCTACCAGACCACTGTGGACGGTTCCTGGCGCAACGACCCCTTTCCCGCGGACGGCTCCCGGCGCGGCGAGGCCGGGTTCCCGCCGCTGCCGCTGGTGCTGCGCTATCTGGTCACGCCCGTGGTCAGGGACGGCGATGAGCTGGTGGCGCACCGGGTGCTCGGCGGGGCGCTGCGCGCGCTGCACGACCACCCGGTGCTCAGCGGGGCCGAGCTGAAGCGCAAGGCCCCGTACGCCAGGGTGTCGGCGGAGGTCGAGTCGGTCAGCCTCGCGCCGCTGCCCTCAGGCACCGACGAGCTGACCAACCTGTGGTCGGCCTTCCAGTCGCCCTACCGGATGTCGGTGGCCTACGAGGCCAGGGTGGTGCTGATCGAGAGCGAGCGCGAGGCCCGCGCGCCGGTGCCCGTGCTGCGGCGCGGCGAGGACGACCGAGGGCCCGTCGCGGTGCCCGAGGTGGGCACCGGATTCCCCAGCCTAGACACCGTGGAAGCCGTGCACGACCACCCGGCCGCGCTGCTCGGCGAGCAGGTCCTGATGCGCGGCACCAACCTGGACGGCCGCGAGGTCGAAGTCCGGCTCGCCCACCCGCTGCTGCCGGCCACCATCCCGGCGACCATCACCCAGAACTCGGCCACCCACCTCGCCTTCCGGGTGCCGGCCGAGGCCGCGGCCACCCCGGCCGGGTTCTGGACCGCGACCGTCTTGCTCACCAGCGCCGAAGGGGATCGGCTGCACAGCAACGCGATCCCGGTCGGGGTCGCGCCGCGGATCACCAGCCGGATGCCGCTGGTCGTGCACCGCAACCGGGACGCCGAGGGCTCCGCGGAGGTCGCGCTCACCGTGGAACCGCTGGTGCGGCCGGAACAGCGGGTGTTCCTGCTGCTCGGCTCGCGCGCGGTGCCGCCCCGGCCCATCACCGAAGCCACCGGCGCGCTGGTGTTCCGGGTGCCCTTCGCCGAGGTCGGCACGCACCTGGCCAGGGTTCGGGTGGACGGCGTGGACAGCAGGCTGGTCGACCGCGAGCCGGACATCCCGGTCTTCGACGCCACGCAGCGGGTGGAGGTCCGGTGAACGCCGACCCCGGCTGGCAGCTGGCCAACGACCGCTACCTGGGCGCCTCCCTGGCCTGGCTGCGGCTTACCCTGCGCCACCACATCGAGCTGCGTCGCGGCGCGCCCCCACCCCCGCCGCCGCCCGCGCCACGACCGCAGCAGCCACCGGTCCCGGTGCGCAAAGCACGCTGGTTCACCGCCGACCCCGAACCCGAAAACCCAGCCTCCCCAACGCCTCCGCCGCCGACGCTGCCGAACCCGCTGGCCGCGCTCAGCCGCGAGCTGGACGTGGTGGCCAGGGTCCGGGCCGAGGCCGCCGCCGGGCCGCACCAGCCCGCGCTGCTGACCCTGGCCGAGCTGTTCGGGCTCTCCGCCTTCGAGCGGGACACGCTGCTGCTGTGCGCGGCCGCCGAACTGGACCCCTCGATCGCCAACCTGTGCGCGCTGGCGCACGGCAACGAGCGGATGGGCTTCCCCAGCTTCGGTCTCGCGCTCAGCGTGCTGCCCGACCCGGCCTGGGACGTGGTCGCCCCGCACCGCGGCCTGCGCCGCTGGCGGTTCCTGGAGATCGCCCAGCTGCCCGGCCAGCCACTGGTCACCAGCGCGCTGCGCACCGACGAGCGGGTGGTGAGCTACCTGAAGGGCCTCAACCACCTCGACGACCGGCTGGACCCTCTTCTGTCCATTGTGGACGAAGGTGGACGGGTGCGGCTGCCGCCCTCGCAGCGCGCGGCGCAGCAGGAGATCACCGCCGAGTGGGCCTCCGGCGGCGGGGCCGTGGTGCAGCTGGCCGGGGCGGACGAGCCGAGCAAACTGCTGATCGCGCGACACGCCGCGGCCGAGCTGGGCCTGGTGCTCTACCGGCTGCCTGCCGCGTTGCTGCCGGACCAACCGAAACAGCTCGACGAGCTGGCTCGACTGTGGCAGCGGGAGTCCGCGCTCCTGCCGCTCGCGCTGTACCTGGACGTCGGTGAGGACCCCGGCGGCGCCGACTCCCCAGCGGTGTCCCCGGTGGGCCGGTTCGTCTCCAGGCTCGGCGGCCCGGTGCTGTTGGGCACCAGGGAGAGCCGGCCCGAGCTGGGACGTCGCTCGGTGGTGGTGGACATCGCGCCCCCCACCGCCACCGAGCGCGTCGCCGCCTGGCGGCAGACCCTCGGACCCGACCAGCCGGAGCAGCTGATCACCGGCCTGGCCGCCCAGTTCGCGCTGGACACCGCGGCCATCAGCGAACTCGGCGCGCTGGCCCCTGGTGGCGAACGCGCGCTGTGGCGCGGTTGCCTGGCCCGCACCCGGCCGCGGATGGACGCGCTGGCGCAGCGGCTGGAACCCAGGGTCGGCTGGGCGGACATCGTGCTGCCACCGGAGGAGCTGACCCTGCTGCACCGGATCGCCGAGCAGGTCGCGCACCGGGGCCGGGTGCACGAGGACTGGGGCTTCGGCGAGCGGATCACCAGGGGTCTGGGCGTCACCGCGCTGTTCAGCGGGCCCAGCGGCACCGGCAAGACCATGGCGGCCGAGGTGCTGGCCAGGGAGCTCGGCCTTGACCTGTACCGGATCGACCTGTCCGCGGTGGTCAGCAAGTACATCGGGGAGACCGAGAAGAACCTGCGACGGCTCTTCGACGCGGCCGAGACCGGTGGCGCGATCCTGTTCTTCGACGAGGCCGACGCCCTGTTCGGCAAACGCAGCGAGGTCAAGGACAGCCACGACCGCTACGCCAACATCGAGATCAACTACCTGTTGCAGCGGATGGAGTCCTACAGCGGCCTCGCCGTGCTGGCCACCAACCTGCGCAACGCGCTGGACAACGCGTTCCTGCGTCGCCTGCGCTTCATCGTCGGCTTCCCGTTCCCCGGCGCGGAGCAGCGCAAAGCCATCTGGCGCAAGGCCTTTCCGGCTCAGGCCCCGATCGCCGACCTGGACTTCGACCGGCTGGCCACCCTCCAGGTCAGCGGCGGCATGGCGCGCAACATCGCGCTCAACGCCGCGTTCCTGGCCGCCAGCGGCGACGGCATGATCACCATGCCGGTGGTGCTGGCCGCGGCCCGCACCGAGTTCCGCAAGCTCGACCTGCCGGTGCGGGACAGCGACTTCTCGGTGGTGAACGGCAATGGCTGACCGGGTCGAACTGCACATCGACCGCATCCTGCTGGTCGGTGTGGCCGAAGCGGGGCAGGTCAAGGAGATCACCGAGGCGGTGCACGCCGAACTGCACCGCCTGCTGACCTCGGCACCCGCTGGGCACTGGGCCCCGGCGCGGCGTCGCAGGGCGGTTGGGCGGGCTGTCGTCACGGGACAGCCCGCTCAGCTGGCTGCCGACCTGGCCAGATCCGTGCACGACACCCTGCGCGGCGGTGCCGAATGAGCCAGCGAGAGCACCGGCCGCAGCGCCAGCCCAGCGCGCCACCCCGGCAGACCCTGACCCCGCCGGCCTCGGCGGTCACCCCGTTCCGGCTCAACGACCTGGACACCGTGGGTGGCGCGCCGCTGGCCGGCGACGACTTCGACACCGCGGTCCGCGAGCTCCAGCTGGACCTGCTCGGACTGGGCAAGTTCGACGAGTTCCCCGGGGCGGCCACCGAGCCCACCGCCCGGCACCGCTGGCTGGCCGCGGCGGTCGCCGAGCGGATCCGCCGGGCCCTGGGCCGGTACCCGAACCTCAGCTTCACCGTGCAGGGCCGCGGCGGCGACGCCGACCTGATGCGCGCCCGCGCGGAGTCGATCCGGAAACTCCTGGTGGCACAGGGCGTCAAGGCCGAACTGCTGCGCGAGTACGCCCGCCCGGCCGAGGCCACCGTGCTGCTGTCCGGCCCGGTGCAGATCGGCATCGATGGCACCAGCGCCGCCGGACTGCTCGCCCGGCCGGCGCCAGGCCCGCGCGGGAACCGCCTGCGCTGGCCGCTGGGACCGACCCCGTCCAGTCCGCAGGCCGAGGGCGACCGGCCGTTCCCACGCACCCCGGGGTTCCCGAAGCTGAAGTGGCCGGAGCAGGGCAAGGAACCGGAGACCGGCGCGGACACCCTGCCGGAGTTCGGCCAGGAACCGGACCCGGCGGCCACCTCGCTGGCCGGGGCACTGGTCAAGGTTCCCTTCGTGCGCGAGGTGCGGCAGATGTTCGACCAGTGGTGGGAGCAGCAGACCACACCGCGCGGCCGCACCTTCCTCGGCGAGGTCACCGTGAGCGTTGACCTGCAAGAGGTGCTGCCCGCGGACCGCGCGGACCTGACCGCGCAGCTCTTCGCCGGGCTCAACGGCCAGGTGACGCTGGTCAACGGCCGCGGCTGGTTGCTGGTCGACCTGCCCGCGGGCGGCAAGGCGGTGAAGGTCGGGCTGGACCTGTCCCAGCTGTTCGGGCTGCGGCCCGGCCCGGTCCAGCTGTGGGTGCGCGGGGTGCCGATGGAGTCGTTGCAGCTCTGGGTGGGAGGGCGGTTCTGACATGCCAGGAGAACGAGTGCCGCAGACCCGCGCCGCCACACCGGTCGCCGCGCCCGCGCACGGCCTCACCAAGGCGTCCACCCCGCTGGGACCATTGCAGCTCAACAACTTCGGCACCGTCCCGGTCAGCGGCGACAAGGACCGCGACGAGGCGGTCCGGCAGATCAACGACACCCTGCACGTCTCCGGGTGGTTCACCGGATTCGCCGAGGACAGCAGCGCGGTCACCGCGGACCACCAGCGGGCGGGTGACTGGCTGGCCAAGGTGGTCCAGGCCCGGCTGGCAGCAGTGCCGGGACTGAGGCTGCTCATCACCGGCACGGGCGGACCCCTTGCCGCGCAACGCGCCGAGGCCATCCGCGCGCTGCTGGTGCGCTCTGGGGTGTCCGCGGACATGCTGCGCACCAGCGCGGACAGCGGCGCGGGTGGCGGGGCGGTCCAGGTCAGCATCGACCGGGTCAGCCTGGTCCAGCCGCTCACCCCGTGGAAACCGTTGCCCAGCAAGCCACAACTCAGTCCAGCGAGCCCCGCGGCCACACAGCGGCAGCCCAGCCGGGGACCGGTGGCCGCCGAGGGTGAATGCGAGATCAGCGACAGCTACGGCACAGCGGCCAAGACCGCGGTCAAGGCCGCGTTGCGGCTGCCGGACCTGCAAGGCCCGATCAGCCGGGCCAAGGGCTTCGCCGACCGCGTCAGGAAGGACTTCCTCGACGGGCTCCGGCCGATCGAGTGGGTCCCGGTGATCGGCACCGGCGTCATCTTCGGCGGGATCACCGTCTACGGCCTGACCCAGAGCCCCGACATGCGGGAGCTGGCGAAGAACCTGCTCGGACTGACCGTCAGCCTGCCCTCCTCGTTGCTGCCCAACGGGGTCGCGATCGAGGCCGGGCCGCGCAGGTTCGACTTCACCCTCGATCTCGGCGCGGCCAGCAAGGTCGCGGGCCAGCGGCTCGGCCCGTTCCGGTTGAAGCTCAACGGACTGGCCGAGTCGACCGAGGAGATCCCGTTCCAGGTCAAGGGCATGTTCGTGCTGGAGTACAGCGCCGAAGCCGACAGCACGACAGGAGCTCCGCGATGACCGGCCGGATCACCCCGAAGACCGCCCGAGGCGGTTTTGTCCTGGTGGAACCCAGGCTGGGCAAGGAGAAGAAGGTCATCCCCTTCCAGTACAACCCGGACACCCTCACCCGCACCCTGCGTCCGCAGGTCGCCGACGCACCGGGAGATCGGCTGGAGTCGTTGCGGCTCAAGGGTCCGGCGCAGGAGAACTACAAGTTCGACGCCGAGTTCGACGCCGCCGACCAGCTCGACCAGCCCGAGCGCCACCGGATCGTGGCCGAGCACGGGCTGCACCCGGTGCTGGCCGCGCTGGAGATGTCCTTCTCGCCCACGCTGAAACAGCTCACCGACGAGAACGGCGAGGCCAGTTCGGGGCTGATCGACATCGCCCCGGTGGAAGCCCCGCTTACCCTGCTGGTGCTCGGCGCGAAACGGGTGCTGCCGGTGCGCATCACCGAGTTCAGCGTGACCGAGGAGGCCTTCGACACCGCGCTGAACCCGATCCGCGCCAAGGTCAGCGTCGGCGCCCAGGTGCTCTCCGTGGACGACCTCGGCTTCGCGCACCGCGGCGGCCAGCTGTACCTGCGGCACCAGACCCGCCGCGAGTTCTTCGCCGGCCTCCTCACCGACCCGCTCGGCGCGGTCGGCCTGCCCAGCCTGCCCGGAGCGTGAGTCGTGATCCCGATGTCCAGCCGCTACCACGGCGTGCCCACCACCCAGCACACCCTGCCCGACGGCCGGGTGGTGACCTACCTGCGCCGCCGCCCGCTGCCCAGACCCGAGGAGCTGGACCAGATCGGCGAGCATGTGGTGGCGCCGGGGGAGCGCCTCGACGTGATCGCCTTCCAGGTGCTCGGTGACGCCGAGGCGGCCTGGCGGATCGCCGACGCCAACGGCGCGGCTGACCCGGACGAGCTGACCGCCCGGCCCGGTCGCAGGTTGCGGATCACCTTGCCCTACGGCATTCCCGGGACCGGCCATGGCGGGTGAGTTCCAGCTCCAGCTGCTCATCGGCAGGGTCGCGGTGGGCCGCGCGCCCGCCGTGCTCACCGACGCCCTCCAGTCGGCCAAGGTGATCAGCAGCGCCAGGGGGCGCACCGGGTTCCAGCTCACCTTCGCGGTCAGCCGGAACTCGCCGATCACCACCACCCTGCTGCCCTCGGGCCTGCTCGACCCGGAGACCCGGATCATCCTGCTGGCACTGGTCCGCGGCAACCCGCAGGTGCTGGTGGACGGGGTGATCACCACCCAGTCGATGAGCCCTGGCACCGAACCCGGCACCGCCACCCTGACCCTCACCGGTGAGGACCTGCTGGTGCTGCTGTCCCTGGCCAAGGAGCGCACCGGCCACCTGCACCTGCCGCCGCACCTGCAGGTCAGCAAGATCATGGCCAAGGAGAAGTACTTCAAGTACGGGATGGCCCCTGGCGCGGTGCCGCAGGTGATCCCGGACATCCCCGACCTGGCCGGGCAGGGCGCGCTGCAGACCGACAGCGACCTGAACTACATCGAGTGGCTGGCCGGGAAGGTCGGCTACACCTTCTACCTCATCCCCAACCGGCTGCCAGGGACCAGCGTGGCCTACTGGGGGCCGGAGCTGCGGATCGGCGCGCCGCAGCCAGCGCTGACCGTGGACTCCGGCACCGCGACCAACGTGGAGTCGTTGAGCTTCAGCATGAACGGCCTGGCCCGCACCAGGTGGACGATGGACATCACCATCCCGTTCACCAAGATCACCAGGTCGGTGGCGGTGCCCGAGCTGAGCCTGCTGCGCCCGCCGCTGGCGCTGCGGGCCGCCCCGCAGCTGCGGGAAGCCCCGCTGCCCAGCACCGCGAACAAGAACTTCGCCGAGGTGAGCCTGCTGGGCCTGGCCGCCACCGCCCGCGAGGCGGACGCGGTCACCGGCGAGGGCACCCTGGACGTGCTGCGCTACGGGCACATTCTCCGCGCCCGCGAGCTGGTCGGGGTGCGCGGCGCGGGCCTGGCCTACGACGGCCTCTACTACGTCACCAGCGTGACCCACGACCTCCAGCGCGGCCAGTACAAGCAGACCTTCAGCCTCAGCAGGGACGGACTCGTCTCTCTCACCCAGCAGGTGCCGACATGATCGAGCAGAACACGAAGTTCCACGGCCTCTACCGCGGTGTGGTGGTCTCCGCCATCGACCCGCTGGACCGGGGCCGGTTGCTGGTCAAGGTCTCCGACGTGCTCGGCGAGCTACCGGCGATCTGGGCCGAACCGGCCACCCCGCTGGCCACGCCCGGTGGCGGCGGCATCTACGTGCGCCCGCTGCCGCTGGCCGGGGTGTGGGTGTCCTTTGAGGAGGGTGACCCGGAACGCGCGGTCTGGCTGGGGTTCTGGCGCGGCGGGAAGCACGAGGTGCCCGCCGAGGCGAACGCGGCCCTGCCCGGGGTGCCGGTGATGGTGCTGGCCACCTCGGCGCAGAACTCCATCGTGCTCAACGACAGCCCCGGTGGCGGCATCACCCTGCGGCACGGCACCGCGCTGATCTCCATCACCGACGCGGGCATCGTGCTGTCCAACGGCAAGGGCGCGACGATCACGCTGGCGGGCAACACGGTCAGCGTCAACGGCCCAGCGCTGCAAGTCACCTGAGGGGGAGAACGACATGCCAGGATTCCTGTTCCACGCCGGTGCGGTGATGACGTGCAGCCATATCAGTGGCCAGGCGAAGGTGGTGTCACCGGGCCAGGCCAGGGTGCGGGTCAACGGGCAGCCGGTCGCGGTGGCCACCGCGCAGATCCTCGTCACCGGCTGCCCCGGCGCGCCCGGCACCGTGCCGCCCTGCAGCGCGGTGAAGTGGACCGGGCTGGCCGGGCGGGTGCGCGCGAGCGGCAGCCCGGTGCTGTTGCAGCCCACCGTGTCCGGGCCCGGCGCCGGCGTGTGCTTCGGCCCGTTGCCGCCGGCGCCGATCGTGACCTCGGTGCAGCCACGCGTGCGGGGGATGTGACATGCACGTCGACTTCCCTTACCAGATCGACCACCTCGGCCGCACCGCCTCGACCGGGCACGCCGACCACGTGCGGGACCTGGTGGAGCAGCTGCTGTTCACCGCGCCGGGGGAGCGGGTCAACCGGCCCGACTTCGGCTGCGGCCTGCTGGAGCTGGTGTTCGCGCCGAACAGTCCCGAACTTGCCGCCACCGTGCAGGCCAGCGCCCAGGCCGCGTTGCAGCGCTACCTCGGCGACCTGCTCACCGTGGTGGAGCTGACCGTGGCGGCCGAGGAGTCCACGCTCAGCGTGACCCTGCGGTACCGGCTGCTGCGCACCGGCGAGATCCGCACCGAGACCATCGAGGGCAGCGTGACCCCATGACCGAGACACTCCACTATGGACAGTCAAGGCGGGCCAGGCTGCGCGCCTCCGGCCGCAACGGCCTGGACGCCATCGAGGTCAGCGAGTCCGGCCTGGTGCTCACCGTGCTGCTCTACGGCAAGGCGCCGCACGACCTGGGACCGGAGCACTTCCGCATCACCGGCGGGCGGCGGATCACCGGCATCCGGGTCCGCTCGGTGGAACTGCTCTCCCCGGAGGACCCGGACCTGGAGGACCGGGTCCGCCTCGGCCTGGACCGGGCAGGGGACTTCGCCACCTACACCCTGCACGCGGTGGCCGCCGGCCCCGGTGGCGCGCCCGGCGAGCAGCCGCACCCCGCCTTCGACCCGCGCTACGCCAGCCTGGCGTTCTCCTTCAAGCAGCACTGCCCCACCGACCAGGACTGCAAGCCCGGTGAGAGTCCACAAGGGACAGATCTGCCGCCCGCGATCGACTACCTGGCCAAGGACTACGCCGGCTTCCGGCAGCTGCTGCTGGACCGGCTCAGCCTGACCGTGCCCGACTGGCGGGAACGCCGCGTGCCCGACCTCGGCATCGCGCTGACCGAACTGCTCGCCTACACCGGCGACCGCCTGAGCTACAAGCAGGACGCGGTCGCGGGCGAGGCCTACCTGGACACCGCGCGCGAACGCATCTCCATCCGCCGCCACGTCCGCCTGGTGGACTACCCGATGCACGACGGCTGCGCCGCCCGCACCGCCGTGCACCTCACCGTGGACCGCCCGGTGACGCTGCCCGGCGGCGAGTTCCGGTTCATCACCCTGAAACCGAACGTCCTCCCCGGCCAGGCCGCGATCACCGAGGCCCAGCTGCGCGGGGCGAACGTGCCCGACGGCAGCTACGAGATCTTCGAGCCGCTGGTCCGAGCGGATCTGCGCCTGCACCGCGCGCACAACCGGATCTCGCTGTGGACCTGGGGCGGCGAGCAGTGCCTGCTGCCCAAGGGGGCCACCGCCGCCACCCTGCGCGACCGCGACCTGGCGCTGCGCCCCGGCGACCTGCTGCTGTTCGAGGAGGTCACCGGCCCGGCCACCGGCAGACCGGCCGACGCCGACCCGCTGCACCGCCAGGTGGTCCGGCTCACCGGTGTCACCCCGGCGGTGGATCCGCTCTACGGCAACGAACCACTGCTGGAGGTGACCTGGGACCGGGCGGACGCGCTGACCTTCCCGCTGCTGGTCGCCGCCGACCGCGGGCCGGGCTGTGAGCCGCTGGAGATCAGCGTGGCCAGGGGCAACCTGGTGCTGGTCGAACACGGCCGCCTGCTGCCCAGTGGGCCGGTCGACCTGGCCGCGCCGGTGCTCAGCCGCGGCCCGGTCACCCAGCACGCGAGCTTCGGCGCGCCAGAGGTGGTGGCCGAACAGCAGGCCAGGCTGGTCGCGCGCATCCCGGCCACGGCCCGGCGGCAGGTCCGCGACCTGTGGGCCAAGGTCCGCGACGGCGGCACCCTCACCGAGCAGGACACCGCCAGTCTCACTGTCCTCTTTGGACGAAAGCCGCTGGTTCGACTGGCCCGCGAACCCCTGGAGACACTGATCCGGCTGCTGTCGGACTTCGACGAGCTGCTGGCGGCCAAACTGTGCCGGATCGCCGTGCTCACCCGCCGCGCCCGCCGCGGTGTGGTGCTGGACGAGGGCATCGCCTGGGAGCTGGCGCACAGCTGGGGCGAGGGCTGCGAACTGGACCCACGACGGCCGGAGTTCCTCGGCCCGGTGGCCAGAAACCTGCCCACCGACCCGCGCACCGCCCTGCCCTCCGTGGTCCTCACCGACGAGGACGGCAACACCTGGACGCCACAACGGGATCTGCTGGACAGCGGACCGGCCGACCGGCACTTCGTCGGCGAGCTCGACGACGAGGGCCGCCTGCACCTGCGCTTCGGCGACAACCGGCACGGCCGCAAGCCCCGCGCCGAGGACAACCTCACCGCCCGCTACCGGATCAGCGTGCCTGGAAAGGGCAACGTCGGCCGGGACACCATCACCCGCCTGCTCACCGGCCAGCGCACCACCACCGGCGTCGACCGGGTCCGGAACCCGTTGCCCGGCAAGGGCGGCACCGACCCTGAACCGGTCACCCTGGTCCGCGACCGGGCCCCGGTGGAACCCACCACCCGGCTGCTGCGCGCGGTCACCGCGCAGGACTACGCCACCCTCGCCGGTCAGGTGCCCGGTGTGCAGCGGGCCGCGGCCGCGCTGCGCTGGAACGGCAGCTGGTACGAGGCCCAGGTCGCGGTCGACCCGCTCGGCGCGAGCGTACCACCGCCCGAGCTCCTGGACACCGTGCGCGACATCCTGCGGCACTACCGCAAGATCGGCCACGACCTCCAGGTCGGCCCGGCCCTGCTGGTGCCACTGGAGGTCGAGCTCGACGTGTGCGCCGAAGCAAACCACGTCAACGCGCACGTGCGCGCCGCGGTCGTCAAGGCCCTCGGCGAGTTCTTCCGCCCGGACCACCAGACCTTCGGCGAACCCGTGCGCGCCAGCCGGATCATCGCGACCGCGGCGGCCGTGCCGGGGGTGCGCAGCGTCAAGCTCACCAAGCTGCACCGGCTCTTCGCCGAACCCGCGGGAGAACTGGCACGCGGGCTGCTGCCGCTGGCCCCGCTGGAGGTCGCCCAGCTCGACCACGACCCCGCCCGGCCGGAGCACGGCCGCCTGACCGTGACTGTTCGAGGTGGACGATGACCGGCAACCCCATCCACAACCGCACCGGCCTGGCCGCCATCGCGCACCGGGTCGCCACCCACCGCAGCCTGCTGGCGGCGGCCAAGAAGAAGCTGTCCGCGCACCCCGCGCTGGACCCGCTGACCGCGCGGGACACCGACGACTTCAGCATCGCCCTGCTCGACGGCTGGGCCTGCCTCGGCGAGGTGCTCAGCTTCTACACCGAGCGCCTGGCCAACGAGGGCTACCTGCGCACCGCCACCGACCCCGAGTCGATCCGGCTGCTGGGCCGCCTGGTCGGCCACGAACCGCGGCCCTCGGTGGGCGCCAGCGCCTACCTGTCCTACACCGTATCCGACGGCGCGGACACCGTGATCGAGGCGGGCAACCGCGCCACCAGCAGCATCGGCCAGCCGCAGACCTTCGAGACCAGTACCGCGCTGCGCGCCAAGGGCGACTGGAACGACCTGGGCGTGCGCCGCTTCCAGCCCCGCGACCTGGACGTGGAGTACCTGCCCAGCCTGCCCCAGATCGAGATCGACGGTGTGGACAACAACGTCACCGGCGGCAACCGGCTGCTGTTCGACCTGGGCGTCGGCAACGACCCGATCCTGCGCGTCGCGGTGGACGCCCGCCCGCAGCCAGAGCTGGGTTACACGGTCATCGACTTCCAGCCGCCCAACCCGTTGCGCGACTACGAGTTCGGTCGCGCCGCGCTGGTTTCGGCGCTGGCCGAAGCCCAGGACGTCACCACCACCTTCTCGACCAAGATCACCACCGAGCTGGTCCGCCCGTTGATGGCAAGTGTGCCGGAAACCGAGCCGCAGGACCTGCGCCCGAAACTGCGCACCGCGCTCAAGCAGCTCCCGGAGATCCTGGCGATCGGCCGGGCCGGCACGCTCGGCCCCGCGAGCTGGCTGGAGCAGGTGGCCGAACTGCTGGACGCGGCGCACAACGCCCTGCGGCTGGCCGCGGTGGTGCTTGGGAACCGGTATCCCGACGCCGCCCTCGCCGCTGCCGCGCTGGACCGGCCGCCCGCCCGCCCCGCCGCCGTACCGGACCGCCCCGTCGCCCGCCCCGCCGCCGCGCCGGAGCGCCCCGTCGCTGACGAATGCCCGCCCCCGACCCGCCCGGAAGACCGCCCGGAAACCGTCGAGGGCCTGGCCGGCCTCCTGCCCGCCCTGCGCACCCCGCCCTCCCAGCCCCCACCCGACCCGGCCGACCTCGACCGCTCCGTGGCCACCGCCTTCAAACCCGCCTCCGACACCGGCGTCCGCGTGCTCACCGCCGCCGACCCCGGCCTCGCCGACACCCTCTACCGCGCCTGGGCCGGCCTCGACCTCACCCCACCGTCCGAAGTGGAACGACTGTGGGTGTTCCGGTCCAGCTGCTCCCCGTTCGGCCTCACCCTGCCCGTCGTGCCGAGACCAAGCGGCGACCTCGCCGACGACTCCGACGTCCGCACCTACAGCCCGGTCGGCGCCAGCGCGCTCACCGAGCTCGCCCTGGACGCCCAGTACGACACCATCGCCCCGGACAGCTGGCTGGTGCTGGAGAACGGGCCGCTCGGCCGGCTCATCGTCAAGGTCACCAAGGTGGACAAGCGGGTGGTGCGCCTGGACGACCACTCCGCCACCGTCACCGTGCTCACCCTGGCCAAGCCGTGGCGGGCCGGCAACGAGACCGTGGAGAAGATCCGGCCCACCGCGGTCCGCTTCCAGGCCGAGTCGCTCACCATCGTCGGCGACCCGATCACCGGCGACATCGCGGGCGACCGGCTTGAGCTCGACCGGCTGCACCAGGACCTGACCACCGGGCGCTGGTTGATCGTCTCCGGCGAGCGGGCCGACCTGCCCAACCGGATGCGCGGCGTCCCGGCCGCCGAGCTGGTCATGATCGGCGGAGTGCAGCAGGGTGCGGATGTGGACATTCCCGGGGAACGTCCACACACGACAGTCGTGCTGGCCGTGCCCCTGGCCTACCGCTACCACCGCGCCACCGTCCGCGTCCAGGGCAACGTGGTGGAGGCGACCCAGGGCGAGACCCGCGCCGAGGTGCTCGGCAGCGGTGACGCGACCGTGCCGAACCAGCGGTTCACCGTGCGCGGCAACCCGATTACCTGGCTGCCCAGCGAAACCCCGCTCGGCGCGAGCACCACCCTGGCGGTGCGCGTCGGCGGTGTGCGCTGGACCGAGACCGAGCTGCTCAGCGACCTCGGCCCCACCGACCTGGGCTATGCCGCCAAACCCGCCGCCGACGGCAGCACCGCGGTGACCTTCGGCGACGGCAGGCACGGCGCCAGGGTGCCCACCGGCGCGGAGAACGTCACCGCCGGCTACCGGGTCGGCGCGGGCGAGGCGGGCAACGTGCCGGCAGGCAAGATCGACCAGGTCGCGACCCGGCCCGCCGGAGTGGACCAGGTGGTCAACCCGATCCAGGCCACCGGCGGCGCGGCCGCGGACGGCCCGGCCGACGCCCGGCGGGTGACCCCGTTGCGCACCATGGCCCTGGACCGCCTGGTCTCGGTGGCCGACTACCAGCACTTCACCCAGGCCCGCGCCGGGATCGGCAAGGCCAGCGCCACCGCGCTCTCCGACGGGCGGCGCGAGGTCGTGCACGTCACCATCGCCGGGGTCAGGGACGCGCCGATCGCCCCGCACAGCGGGCTGTTCCGCACCCTGGCCGCCTCGCTCACCCGCTTCGGCGAGCTGAACCTGCCGGTGACCCTGGCCACCAGGGAGCTGACCGTGCTGGTCCTCTCCGCCGGGGTGCGGGTGCGGCCGGAGTACGAATGGCCTGACGTGGAACGGAAACTCCGCGCCCGGTTGCTCGAGGAGTTCGGCTTCGCCGCCCGCGAGCTGGCCCAGCCCGCACACCTGAGCGAGGTGGTGGCGGTCATGCAGGCCGTGGACGGCGTGGACCACCTCGACGTGGACGCTTTCGCCGGTGTGCCGCACCGGA
The DNA here is from genome assembly GCF_053591555.1 of Crossiella sp. NPDC003009. Classification (NCBI taxonomy): domain Bacteria; kingdom Bacillati; phylum Actinomycetota; class Actinomycetes; order Pseudonocardiales; family Pseudonocardiaceae; genus Crossiella; species Crossiella sp. NPDC003009. The sequence goes on from NZ_JBSFUA010000045.1 coordinate 64,091, forward strand.
TCGGGCCGAAGGAGATCGGCCGGATCGCGGATTTGCTCAACCAGGTCCAGGACACCGTGCCCGCCACACCGGCCCGGCTGGAACTGATCGAGCACGAGGTGACCTACCAGGACACGCTGACCTCGATCGCGGACAAGCACACGGTGTCCCTCGACCAACTGGCCGCGCTCAACCCCGGCCTGACCGGCATCGACCCGGTCGACGGCACGAAGTTGCTGGTGCGGCAGGAGATCCGGCCCGCCCAGCTCGCCGTGTTCACCCCCGACGTGCCCGACACGCTGATACTGCGGAGGCTGTGATGAGCCACGACCGGCTGTACGACCTGCTGCCAGGAGTGTACCGGCGCCGCGACGCCGATGGCCGGCTGAAGGCGCTGCTCGAGGTGATCAGCGAACAGGCCGACTTGCTGGATGCCGACCTGGACCTGTTGTACCGCAACTGGTTCATCGAGACCTGCCAGGAATGGGCGGTGCCCTACCTCGGCGACCTGGTCGGCTACCAGCCCCTGCGCGGCCCCGGCGAGGAGCTGCCGCCGGAGCGGGCGGCCGCGCTGCTGGCCGCGCTGGCCCCGCGCCGGGACGTCGCCGACACCATCCGCAACCGGCGCCGCAAGGGCAACCTGGCGCTGCTGGAACAACTCGCCGCCGACGTCACCGACTGGCCGTCCCGCGCGGTCCAGTTCGCCGGCCTGCTGCACACCACCACCCCGGTCCGTCTGTACACAGTGGACGGTCGATCGAACGCCGCCCGGCGCAGGCGCGGCCGCCTCGCCGACCTCCGCCACGGCGACGCGCTGGACCGCCACGGCAACGACCCCGCGGTTCGCGCGGCCGGTCTGCCCGGCCCGTTCGACACCCTCAGCCACACCGTGCGCGTCTCCCGCCCGGACTCCCGCCACCGCCGCGGCGGCCCCAACATCCCCGACGTCGGCCTGTTCCTGTGGCGGCTGCGCCCCTACCCGGTCACCAAGGCGCCCGCGTACTGCGTCGAACGCGCCTACCACCACTACACCTTCTCCATCCTGGGCAACGACCTGCCGCTGATCGCCAAGCCGGTGCCGGAGCCCAGCGGCACGCACATCGCCGAGGAGGAGAACGTGCCCGCGTTCATCCGCCGCCGCGCCTTCGCCGAACGCCTCGCCGACTACTACGGGCCGGGCAAAAGCCTGTGCGTGTACCGGGACACCCCGGACCACCCGGTGCCGCTGGCCGACGTGGTGGCCGCGGACCTCTCCGGCTGGAAGTACCGCCCGCAACGCGGCCAGGTCGCCATCGACCCGGTGCTGGGCCGGATCGCCTTCGCCAGCAGGGGCGCGCCGGAGTCCGGGGTGTGGGTGACCTACCACCACGGGTTCGCCGCGGACCTGGGCGGCGGCGAGTACCACCGGGGAATCACCAAGCCGTCCAAGGAGATCAAGCGGTACCCGGTCGGGGCCGGCGAGCCCGGCGCGCACGAGCGGATCATGGACGCGGTCGCCAGGTGGCTGGACGAGCGGGAGAAGCACCCGGTGGCGGTGATCGAGATCATCGACAACGGGGCCTACCAGGAGCAGATCGACATCCCGCTGCGGCCGGGGGAGGGGCTGACCATCCGGGCGGCGGAGGGCCGGCGGCCGGTGGTGCGGCTGCTGGACTGGTACAGCAACCGCCCGGACGCGCTGCGCATCGTCGGCACAGCACCCATGGTCGCGACCGAAGGCGTGACCGGCGACTGCTGCCCCCCGCCACCCCCCACCTTCACCGTCGACGGCCTGCTCATCACCGGTCGCAGTGTCCGCGTCTCCGGCCCCATGGGCCAGGTGACCTTCCGCCACTGCACCCTGGTTCCCGGCTGGTCCCTCGACGAGCACTGCCGCCCCGCCTTCGAGGAGGAACCCAGCCTCGAACTCATCGACACCACCGCGAACGTCCGCGTCCAGCACAGCATCCTGGGCACCATCCGGGTCAGCCAGAGCGAAACCCGCACCGAGCCACTCGACATCCACCTCACCGACAGCGTCCTGGACGCCACCGAGTCCACAGTGGACGCTGTCACCGGCCCCGACTGCCGGCCGGCGCACGCGGTGTTCTCCGCCATCCGCAGCACGGTGATCGGGCGGACCAGGGCGCACCAGCTCGGCCTGGTGGAGAACAGCATCCTGCTCGGCGAGACCTGCGTGGACCGGGTCGCCGAGGGCTGTCTCCGGTTCAGCTGGGTCGAACCCGGTTCGCGCACCCCGCGCCGCCACCAGTGCCAGCCCGACCTGGCGCTGGCCGGAGCGCCGGAACCCGAACTGGTCACCGCCCGGCTCCGGCCCCGGTTCACCAGCCTCCGCTACGGCGAACCCGGCTACGCCCAGCTCGCCCTGGACTGCGCCGAGACCACCCGCCGCTGCGCCGATGACGCCAGCGAACCCGGCGTCTGCCACGACCTGTTCCAGCCACAGCGCGCGGACAACCTGCGCACCCGGATCAACGAGCACCTCCCGGCCGGCTGCGAGGCCGGAATCATCTTTGTCAGCTAAGGGGATCTGACCATGCACGGCGACTTCTCACGGATCACCTTCCACGGTGCCAAGCACTACACGGCCGTCCTGGCGCAGCAGGGCCGAGTCACCCTGGACGCCGACCTCAACGAGCAGAGCGCGATCGTCCAGCACCAGCTGCGCGAGTTCCTGGTGGACCTGCTGGGCGAGCACGGCGGGCCTGCCGCCCGCTGCGGCTTCGCCATCTCCTTTCCGTTGGACGCCAACGGCCAGCCGCGCCACGACGACCTGATCATCGGCCCCGGCCGCTACTACGTCGACGGCCTGCCGGTCAGCACCACCGGCAGCACCTTCTGGACCCAGCCGGAGGGCTACCTGGACCAGGTCGCCGACCGCGCCGAGCTGCCCGACGCGCCCTACCTGGTCTACCTGGACGCCCAGGAACGCCTGGTCACCGCGATCCAGGACCCCGCGCTGCGCGAGGTCGCGCTCGGTGACCTGGCGCCCGACACCAGTGCGCGCACCCGGCTGAGCTGGCAGGTGCGCGCGGTGCGCGAACTGCGCGCCGGCAGCAAGGTGATTACGCTCGACGACGTCACCGGCACGCCCCAGGAGATCGCGGCGAAGCTGAGCCAGAAGTGGCAGGAGTGGCAGGAGTGGCGGACCGCGCGTGACGAACGCCGGATCGGCCTGCGCGCCCGCGCCCAGCGGCCGGCCGACTCGGCCGAGAACCCGTGCACCGCCGATCCGGAGGCCCGGTACCGCGGCCTGGAGAACCAGCTCTACCGGGTGGAGATCCACTCCGGCGGCGCCGCGGGCACCGCCACCTTCAAGTGGTCGCGGGAGAACGGCTCGGTCACCTTCCCGATCGCCCGCGCCGCGGGCAACCGGGTGCAGCTCACCCGGCCCGGCCGGGACCACAAGCTCGCCCTGGACGTCGGCGACTGGGTGGAGGTCATCGACGACGCCTACACCGCCCGCGAGGAACCGGCCAAGCTGCTCCGGGTCACCGGGGTCGACCCGGACCGCCAGGGCCTGACCCTGTCCGACCCGGTCGGCCCGATCGGCGCCAACCAGTCCAGGCACCCGTTCCTGCGCCGCTGGGACCAGCGCCCCGCCGAACGCAACGCCGGCGACCCGCTGACCGACCCGCCGGCCAAGCCCGACCGCGCCAAGGACAACGCGGTCACCCTGGTCGAGCGGACCTGGATCCCGCTGGAGGACGGCATCGAGGTCGAGTTCAGCCCGGACGGCTTCTACCAGAGCGGCGACTACTGGCTGATCCCCGCGCGCGCCCTCACCGGCGACGTCGAATGGCCGGAGGAGGGCCGCCAGCCGGTGTCCCAGCGCCCGCACGGACCGGCCCGCCACCTGGCGCCGCTGGCCTTCGTCGCCGCCGACCACAAGATCCACAACACCCGGAACCGGTTCCCGGCCTACGCCACGCCGTTCCCGGTCACCGATGGCGAGGAGGAGGCCAAACCGGCCAGGCGCACCCGGAGCTGAGCGGCGCGGCGCCGGTCGGTCAGCTGCTGATCGACCGGACCAGCCCGCCGTCGACCAGCAGGTCCTGCCCGTTGACGTAGCTCGCGCCCGGCGAGGCGAGGAAGGCCACCGCCTCCGCGACCTCCTCGGCGCGGCCGAGCCGCCTGGCCACCGTCTCGGTGCGCAGGACCGTCGGGGTGACCGGGCCCATGGTGGCCTCGTTGAGCATGTCGGTGTCGATGTAGCCGGGGCTGACCGAGTTCACCCGGATCTGCCGCTCGGCCAGGTCGGCGGCCAGCGTGCGGGCCAGGTTGTGCACCGCGGCCTTGGTGGCGCTGTAGATGCTGGTCTCGGCCCGGCCGCGGTGCATGGAGGCGGCGCAGTTGAGCACGATCGCGCCGCCGTTGCGGAACAGCGGCAGCGCCTTCTGGATGGTGAAGAACACGCCCTTGAAGTTGACGTCGACCACGCAGTCGAAGTCCTCCTCGGTGAACTCCTCGGTCCGCTTGAACACCCCGGTCCCCGCGTTGGCGAAGAGCACGTCCACCCCGCGGAACTGGCTCCGGACCTGCGCCATCAGCGCGTCCAGGTCGGACAGCACCGCCGAGTCGGCGCGGATGGCCAGCACCCGGTCCGGGCTGCCCAGCCGCCGCCGCGCCGCGCTCAGCCGCTCCTGGCAGCGACCGGTGACCACCACCTTCGCGCCCTCGCGCAGCAGCAGCTCGGCCGTGGCCAGCCCGATGCCGCTGGTGCCACCGGTGACCAGCGCGACCTTGTCCACGAAGCGACCCTGCGTGTCCGTGCCCACACGTTCAGCATACGGATCTCCACAATGTGATCATGACCGGCGTCACAATCGGGTTGACCTCCAGTTCGCTCGAGGTTGTTGGCTGGGTGCACAACTTGATGGCAACGAGGAAGTGGACGCACCCATGGCTCAGTACGTGCTGCCGGAACTGGACTACGACTACTCCGCACTGGAGCCCGCGATCAGCGGGGAGATCAACGAGCTGCACCACTCCAAGCACCACGCGGCCTACGTCAAGGGCACCAACGACACCCTGGACAAGATCGCCGAAGCCCGCGACAAGGGCGACTTCAGCTCGATCGTCGGCCTGGAGCACACCCTGGCCTTCAACCTGGCCGGGCACGCCATGCACGTGGTCTGGTGGAAGATCCT
>NZ_JBSFUA010000046.1:0-68682 GCF_053591555.1 Crossiella sp. NPDC003009
CGCCGCGCCCGCCCGCCGCGCCCTGCCTGGCCCGACCCGTCGCGATCGCCCGCCCGGCCGCCGAACCTACTCACCGGTCGGTCCCGTCCCGCCCCATCCCCGGTGGTCACAGCCCCGGCGCCGTAACCTGAATTCACAGGTTCTTTGTGGCAGATCTGGTGTGAATCGGGCGCTCGGTGGTGTAGTGCGGCTCGCGCTTTGTAGGGTTCCTACAAGGCAAGGGCCTCGGCATGCGCGATCTGGAACATAGTTGAGCCGGGCTCCAATCCAGCAGGGTATACAGCGGTGCAGGCGACGCTCCGGGACCCGGACGTCGCCTTCCGCGTGCGGGTTATTGGGAGGCTCAGCCGGTGTTCAGTCGTGTCGCCATCGTCAACCGTGGAGAGGCCGCGATGCGGCTCATCCATGCCGTCCGGGATCTGTCGGCGGAAACCGGGCAGCGGATCGAGACGGTGGCCCTCTACACCGACGCCGACCGCAACGCGACCTTCGTCCGGGAGGCCGATGTCGCCTATCCGCTCGGTCCGGCCTCGGCCCGGCCCTACCTCGACTACGCGGTGCTGGAGAAAGCGCTGGTCGAGACCAAGGCCGATGCCGCGTGGGTCGGCTGGGGCTTCGTCGCCGAGGACCCGGTGTTCGCCGAGCTGTGCGAGAAGATCGGGGTCACCTTCGTCGGGCCGAGCGCGGAGGCGATGCGGCAGCTCGGGGACAAGATCGGCGCGAAGCTGATCGCCGAGGAGGTCGGGGTTCCGGTCGCGCCGTGGAGTCGCGGCGAGGTCGCGACCCTGGACGACGCGTTGCGGGCCGGGGAGCAGATCGGCTATCCGCTGATGCTCAAGGCGACCGCGGGCGGTGGCGGACGCGGTATCCGCCGGGTGGACTCGCACGAGCAGCTGACCGAGGCCTACCAGCTGACCCGGCAGGAGGCCGAGCGAGCGTTCGGCTCCGGCGTGGTGTTCCTGGAGCGGCTGGTCACCGGGGCGCGGCACGTCGAGGTGCAGGTCATCTCCGACGGGCGGACCGCCTGGGCGCTCGGCGTGCGCGACTGCTCGGTGCAGCGGCGCAACCAGAAGATCATCGAGGAGTCCGCCTCGCCGGTGCTGGCGCCCGCGCAGACCGCTGAGCTGAAGGCATCGGCCGAGCGGCTCGCGGTCAAGGTCGGCTACCGCGGCGCTTGCACGGTGGAGTTCCTCTACCACCCCGGCGAGAAGCTGTTCGCGTTCCTGGAGGTCAACACCCGCCTCCAGGTCGAGCACCCGATCACCGAGATCACCACCGGCACCGACCTGGTCCGGCTCCAGCTGCACGTCGCCGGTGGCGGCCTGCTGGAGGGTGAGCAGCCCGCCGAGCTCGGCCACGCCGTGGAGGCCCGGCTCAACGCCGAGGACCCCGACCGCGACTTCGCCCCCGCTCCCGGCCGGATCACCCGGCTGAACCTGCCCGCAGGCCCCGGCATCCGGGTGGACACCGGCGTCTCCGAGGGCGACACCATCCCCGGCGACTTCGACTCCATGATCGCCAAGATCATCGCCTACGGCCGGGACCGCGAGCAGGCGCTGGGCCGGCTGCGCCGCGCGATGGCCGAGACCACCGCGATCATCGAGGGCGGCGCGACCAACAAGAGCTTCGTGCTCGACCTGCTCGACCAGCCCGAGGTCGTCGAGGCCACCGCGGACACCGGCTGGATCGACCGGGTCCGCGCCGAGGGCCGCCTGGTCAACCACCGGCACTCCGCGATCGCGCTGGCCGCGGCCGCGATCGAGGCCTACCAGGACGAGGAAGAGGTGAGCCGGCAGCGGCTGATCTCCACCGCGCACGGTGGCCGCCCGCAGGCCCAGCACGAGGTGGGCCGCCCGCTGGACCTCAAGCTCCGCGGCGTCGGCTACCGGGTGTGGGTGGCCAGGGTCGGCCCGCAGCGGTTCCGGGTCGGCGTCTCCGGCGGCGGCGACGTGCACCACGCCGACGTCGAGGTCGAGCGCTTCGACCAGCACTGCGGCCAGATCCTGGTCAACGGCCGCCGGTTCCGGCTGGTCTCGGCCACGCACGGGCCCATCCACCTGGTCGAGGTGGACGGCGTCACGCACCGGATCAGCCGCGACGAGGGCGGCGTGGTCCGCGCCCCGGCCCCCGCGCTGGTGGTGGCCACCCCGCTGGCCGCCGGTGACGAGGTCGAGTCCGGCGCGCCGATCCTGGTGCTGGAAAGCATGAAGATGGAGATGGTGCTGCGCGCGCCGTTCCGCGCCAAGGTCCGCGAGTGCCCGGTGTCGGTGGGCAGCCAGGTGGAGACCGGCACCCCGCTGATGCGCCTGGAGCCGCTGGCCGAGGAGGGCGCGGAGGTGGAAGCCGCCGCCGAGACCGGCGCGGTGGAGATCGACCTGCCCGCCGAACCGGTCGGGGTGTCCGCGGCCGAGCGCGCCGAGCGCGGCCTGCAGGACCTGCGCAGCCTGCTGCTGGGCTTCGACGTCGACCCGCACGACCGCGACCGCGTGCTCAGCCAGTACCTGGCCGCCCGCGCCGAGCTGGGCAGCAGGCCGCTGCCGGGTGAGCTGGACCTGCTCACCGTCTTCGCCGACCTCTCCGAGCTCAGCCGCAACAAGCCGGGCAACGAGCTCGACGTGGAGCCGCACAGCCCGGTGCACAGCCCGCGCGAGTACTTCCACAGCTACCTGCAAAGCCTGGACGTGGAGCGCGCCGGGGTCACCGAGGGCTTCCAGGCCAAGCTGCAGCAGGTGCTCTCCCACTACGGCGTCACCGAGCTGGACCGCACCCCGGAGCTGGAGGCCGCGGTCTTCCGGATCTTCCTGGCCCAGCAGCGCACCGCCACCGACGTCGCGGTGGTCTCGGAGGTGCTGCGCCAGTGGCTGGCCGGCGCGCCGCCGCTGGAGTCGATGCGCGAGAGCGCGGGCCTGACCCTGGAACACCTGGTGCAGGCCACTCAGGTGCGCTTCCCGGCGGTCTCGGACCTGGCCCGCGGCGTGGTGTTCCGCTGGTTCGCCCAGCCGCTGCTGCGCCGCACCCGCGCCAAGGTCTACGCCGAGGTGCGCGGCGAGCTGCGCTACCTCGACCGCAACCCCGACGCCCCGGACCGCGCCGAGCGGATCCAGGCCATGGTGTCCTGCTCCGAGCCGCTGGTCCGGCTGATCGGCCAGCGCATCGGACGGCCCGGCCGGGACCACGCGCCGCTGCTGGAGGTGCTGACCCGCCGCTACTACGGCAACCGCTGGCTCTCCCAGGTCACCAGCAGGGAGACCGCGGGCTGCCCGTTCGTCACCGCCGAGCACACCGGCCCGGACGGGGTGGCCCGCGTGGTCACCACCGCGGTGGACATCAACTCCCTGCCCGCCGCCATCGGCGCGCTCGGCACCTTCGCCGACGGTGTCGCCGACGGTGAGCTGGTCGCCGACCTCTACGTCACCTGGGAGGACCAGCCCGACGCGGAGGCGATGTCGGTGCGGCTGGGCGAGCTGCTCACCGAGCACCCGCCGCCCCCGGCGGTCCGCCGGATCACCACCGCGGTGGCCGGCACCAGCGGCGCGGTGATGCACCACCACTTCACCTTCCGCCCCGACGGCGACGGCTTCGCCGAGGACCGGCTGATCCGCGGACTGCACCCGCAGATCGCCGACCGGCTCCAGCTGCAGCGACTGCGCGAGTTCGACCTCACCCGGCTGCCCTCGGCCGATGAGGAGATCTACCTGTTCCGCGCGGTGGCCAAGACCAACCCGGCCGACGAGCGGCTGATCGCGATGGGCCAGGTCCGCGACCTGACCCCGCTGCGCGAGGCCGAGGGCCGCCTGGTCGCGCTGCCCGCGCTGGAGGACGCGATCACCACCTGCCTCGGCGCGATCCGCGACATCCAGGCGCAGCGCCCGCAGAACAAGCGGTTCGACACCAACCGGATCATGATGTACGTCTGGCCGTCGACCGAGCTGTCCACCGACGAGCTGAACCAGCTGACCCAGCGCATCCTGCCCACCGCCACCGGCGCCGGGCTGGAGGAGGTCCAGTTCCTGGCCCGCCGCCGCACCGCGAACCGCGAGCTGGCCGAGGTGTCGGTGCGGATCACCCTGGAGCCGGGCAACGGCGCGCACCTGCACGTGGGCGAGCCGGACACCGAACCGGTGCGGCCACTGGACGACTACCGGCAGAAGGTGTTGCGCGCGGCCCGCCGCGGCAACGTCTACCCCTACGAGCTGACCGACCTGCTGGCCGGCAACGAGGGCGTGTTCACCGAGCACGACCTGGACGAGCAGGGCGTGCTGGTGCCGGTGGACCGGCCCAAGGGCAAGAACGCCGCCGCGATCGTGGCCGGGGTGGTCAGCACACCGACCGAGCGGCACCCCGAGGGCGTGACCAGGGTGGTGCTGCTGGGCGACCCGACCAAGGCGCTGGGCGCGCTGTCGGAGCCGGAGTGCTCGCGGGTGATCGCCGCGCTGGACCTGGCCGAGCGGATGCGGGTGCCGCTGGAGTGGTTCGCGCTCTCCTCCGGCGCCCGGATCTCGATGTCCTCCGGCACCGAGAACATGGACTGGGTGGCCACCGCGCTCAAGCGGATCGTGGAGTTCACCCAGGCCGGTGGCGAGATCAACATCGTGGTCGCCGGGATCACCGTGGGCGCGCAGCCGTACTGGAACGCCGAGGCCACGATGCTCATGCACACCAAGGGCATCCTGGTGATGACGCCGGACTCGGCGATGGTGCTCACCGGCAAGCAGTCGCTGGACTTCTCCGGCGGCGTCTCGGCCGAGGACAACTTCGGCATCGGCGGCTACGACCGGGTGATGGGCCCCAACGGCCAGGCCCAGTACTGGGCGCCGAACCTGGCCGGCGCGCGCGATGTGCTGATGTCGCACTACGACCACACCTACGTGGTGCCCGGTGAGGCCGCGCCGCGGCGGGCGGTGACCAACGACCCGGTCAACCGGGACGTCACGCCGTACCCGCACGCCATCGTGGGCAGCGACTTCGCCACCGTCGGGGAGATCTTCTCCGCCGAGCACAACCCGGACCGCAAGAAGCCGTTCGACATCCGCACCGTGATGCGCGCGCTGTCCGACCAGGACCACCCGGTGCTGGAGCGCTGGGCCGGCATGGCCGACGCGGAGACCTCCGCGGTGCAGGACGTGCACATCGGTGGCTACCCGGTCTGCCTGATCGGCATCGAGTCCCGTTCGGTGCCCCGCCGTGGGTTCCCGCCCACCGACGGCCCGGACACCTACACCGCGGGCACCCTGTTCCCGCGCTCTTCGAAGAAGACCGCGCGGGCGATCAACTCCGCTTCCGGCAACCGCCCGCTGGTGGTGCTGGCCAACCTGTCGGGCTTCGACGGCTCCCCGGAGTCGATGCGCAAGCTGCAGCTGGAGTACGGCGCGGAGATCGGCAGGGCGATCGTCAACTTCGAGGGCCCGATCGTGTTCTGCGTGATCTCGCGCTACCACGGCGGCGCGTTCGTGGTGTTCTCCAAGGCGCTCAACCCGAACATGACCGTGCTGGCGCTGGAGGGCTCCTTCGCCTCGGTGCTCGGCGGCGCGCCCGCGGCGGCGGTGGTGTTCTCCGGCGAGGTGAACAACCGCACCGCCAACGACCCGCGGGTGGCTGAGCTGCAGGCGATGGTCACCGCGGCCAGCGGCGCGGAGCGGGCCGGGCTGAACACCCAGCTGGCCGAGGTGCGTTCCTCGGTGCGGGCGGAGAAGGTGAGCGAGGTGGCCGCGGAGTTCGACCGGGTGCACAGCATCCAGCGCGCGGTCGAGGTCGGCTCGGTGGACGCGATCATCAGCGTGGCCGAGCTGCGGCCGCGGATCATCGAGGCCATCGAACACGGCATGAAGCGCTGAGCAGCGCGGGCACCGGCCAGCCGTGGCCGGTGCCCGCCACCAGGGAGCCGGGATGAGTGAGCAGGCTTCACCGCTGGGGCGGGCAGTGCTCAGCGGAGCGAGCCTCGAAGTGCTGGAGGCGCTCTACGGCGAGTACTCGCCGCCCGAGCTGCCCTGGATCAACGCCGCCACCCCGAAATCGGCGCGGTTCTGGGTCACCTTCCTGGCCGGGGTGCCGGATCCGGCCCTGCCCTACGGCATGGGCACCTCACTGGCCGACACCGCCGGCGACGCCGAGTTCGAGGTGCGCGGCCGGGCCAGGGCGGACCACTACGTGATCCGGACCTTTCCCGGCCGCAGCGGGCACTTCCAGGTCGACGGCCTGGAACCGATGGACAGCCTGGTGCAGTCGCCGCGGCAACGGCACCGGCAGGTGGTGCCCGCGCGGACCTGGGTGCGGGAGCTGGTACTGCCCAAGGCCAGGGTGACCGAGGCGCTGCGGGTGCGGCTGGGGGAGGAACCGAGCCGGGAGCTGCGCTTCGATCCGATGCTGCGCCAAGGGATTCCGGCGGTGGCCGGGCTGATGGAGCTGATCAACGGCTGGGCGGACCCGCAGCGGGCGCAGCTGCTGGCCGCTTCGCCGCTGGCGTTGCGGCACTTCGAGCAGCTGCTGGTGCAGGCCCTGCTGGACGCGCAGCCGCACGAGCTGAGCGAGGAGCTGGACCGGCACGCCGCCGGCCTGCCGATGGCCGCGGTGCGGCGGGCGATGGTCTACTGCGAAGAGCACGCGGACCGGCCGATCTCGGTGCCGGACATGGCCGCGGCGGCCGGGGTGGCGGTGCGGCAGTTGCAGCGCGACTTCCAGGAACACCTCGGCATGGGCCCGCTGGAGTACCTGCGGCGGGTGCGGCTGGACAACGTGCACCAGGAGCTGCTCGCGGTGGCCTGCGGGCGGGCCAACGGCACGGTGGCCGAGATCGCGCGCCGCTGGGGGTTCACCCACCAGGGCCGGTTCGCCCAGTACTACCGGGAGACCTACGGCTGCCCGCCCTCGCAGACCCTGCGCCAGCCGGGCTGACCGAGGTCACCGGGTCCGCGCCGCAGGAAGAACGCACGATCAGGCGTGGCACCATGCGCACGTGCCGCACCGGCGCGGCCGGGTTGCGCAGGTGGGCCAGCAGCAGTTCGGCGGCGCAGCGGCCCAGGTGCGCCTTGGGCGGGGCCACCGCGGTCAGCGGCGGGTCGGCCAGCGCGGCCACCTCGTCGTCGTAGGAGACCACCGCGAAATCCGTTGGCACCACACGACCTCGCGCGCGCAACCGCTGGAGCAGCAGCGCGGCGTCCTGGTCGCTGTGCACCAGCGCGGCCGTGGTACCGGTCCGCGCGCACTCCTCGATCAGCGCGGACACCGCCCCGGCCCGCTCGTCCTGGCTGACCGGCAGCACGGGAGCGGCGGAAAGTCCCAGTGCCGCAACGGCTTCCGCGTGACCTTCCAGGATGCCCGGCCTGGTTGGCGTGTCCACCGCGAGCAGCGCCACGCCCCGGTGGCCGAGTGCGGCCAGGTGGGCCACCGCCCTGGCCGCGCCGGCCGCGTGGTCGGAGCGCACGGAGTCCACTTCGGACAGATCAAGTCCGCTGACCTGCCGCTCCAGCACCACGCACGGCACGCCCAGCTCGCGCACCCAGTCCCGCATCACGGTGCCCGGCGCGGGAGTCAGCAGCAGTCCGCGCGCGCCGGCGTCCACCATCGCCCGTGCCTGCCGCCACTGCTCCTGCTCGTCGTAGCGGGAGACCTGGAGCACCAGCCTGCCCCCGGCGGCGGCCAGCGCGGACTGGGCGCCGCGGATCATGTCCGGGAAGTAGAAGGCGGTCGACGGCGACACCATGCCGACGACGACCTCCGCGGGTTCGGCCGCTGCGGCCTTCTGCGCGGCCAGCACCGCCGCGCCGCCGTGCACCCTGGTGAGCAGGCCGCGTTCGGCCAGATGGCCGATGTCGCGCCGGACCGTCATGCCCGAGACGCCCAGCAGGGCGGCCAGTTCCGCGGCGCGCACCGACCGGCGTCTGCGCACCTCGGCCAGGATGAGCTCGTGCCGTTCCTGCGGCAGCAGGGCCTCGTTCACCGCCACCCCTGTCTGTGCACATTTGTGCGCTTGTCTGCGGAAAGGTTGACCGTTGGGGCATCTTGGTCGGAGGGTGCGCAGGAGCACAAGTAGGGAGGCCGCGATGTCTTTCCCCCTGTCCCGCCGCCAGCTCCTGCTCGCCACCGGCGCCCTCGCCGCCACCGTGCCGCTGGGCGCGGCCGCCGCGGCCACCGAGTTCGACACCCTGCGCCAGCGCTGGGCGAGCGCCCTCACCGGTGGCGCGATCAACCCGGCCGACCCGGTCTTCCGCACCGCACTGTCCACTTTGGACAAGCAAGCCCGGCGGCACCGGGACACCATGACCGGCTCGCTCTGGCCGGACCTGCCGCTGGGCTCCTCCTCGGCCAACCTGACCGCCAGCCTCACCCGGCTCCGCCTGATGGCCCTGGCGCACGCCACCCCCGGCACCTCGCTGACCGGTGATGCTCAGCTGGCCGCCCAGATCGTCAACGGGATGTCCGTGCTCGGCGAAACCTACCGGGCCGGGCAGCGGCAGTACGGCAACTGGTGGGACTGGGAAATCGGCTCCCCGCAAGCACTCCTGGACCTGTGCGTGCTGCTGGCGGTCCCGGAGACCCAGCTCGCCGCACACCTGGCCGCGGTCGACCACTTCGTGCCCACGCCCTACCGGATGATGCCGGCCAGGAAGGTCTCCACCGGCGCCAACCGGGCGGACCTGGCCCTGGTGGTCGCCCTGCGCGGCATCCTCGGCGCCAAGGCCGAGGCGCTGGCCGTGGCCAGGGACAGCCTGTCCGACCTGTTCCCCCACACCCGCAGCGGGGACGGGATGTACGCCGACGGCTCGTTCGTCCAGCACGACACCGTGCCCTACACCGGCACCTACGGCCACGTCATCCTCAACCGGCTGGCCCAGCTGTTCCTGCTGCTGGCCGGGTCCAGCTGGGACGTCACCGATCCGTTGCGCGCCAACGTGCCCGCCTCGGTCCCGGCGGCCTACGCGCCGATGGTCTTCCGCGGCAGGGTCTTCGACTTCGTGCGCGGCCGGGCCATCTCGCGCACCGGCGAACGCGACGCCGACGACGGCCTGTACTTCGCCTGGGACCTGTTGCTGCTGGCCCGCTCCGGCCACCCGGAGCTGCGTTCGCTGGCCAAGACCTGGCTGCTGGCCAACACCGCCCGGCCGGTCAGCGCGCACGGCACGGTCGCCCAGATCGCCCTGGCCGCACCGGTGCTGGCCGATGCGAGCATCCCGGTGCGGCCGGAACCGGTGGGGCACAAGCAGTTCCCCAGCATGGACCGGGTGGTGCACCGCGGCCCCGGCTGGGCGCTGGCCATCGCGCTGAACTCGGCCAGGATGAACCGGTTCGAGTCGATGAACGGGGAGAACCTGCGCGGCTGGCACACCACCGAGGGCATGACCTACCTGTACACCACGGCCCGGCCCGGCGACTTCACCGACGAGTTCTGGCCCACCGTGGACCCCTATCGCCTGCCCGGCACCACGGTCAGCGCCACCCGGCTCGCCGACGGCGCGGGCGCGGCCTCCCTGCCCAGCACCACCTGGGCCGGCGGCGCCTCCCTGTCCGGCAAGCACGGCGCGGTCGGCCTGGACCTCCAGGCGCACCAGAACACCCTGACCGCCAAGAAGTCCTGGTTCTGCCTCGGCGAGGTGGTCATCGCCCTCGGCGCGGGCATCACCGGCGTGGACCGGGTGGAAACCGTGCTGGAGAACCGCAACGGCGCACCCGAGCTCACCACCGGCGGCCCGCCCGAGCGCACCGGCTGGCTGGCCATCGATGGCGTCGGCGGCATCGTCTTCCCTGCCCCGGCCGCCGTGCACACCCTGCGCGAGCAGCGCACCGGGCGCTGGCGCGACATCAGCACCACCGGACCGGCCACCGCGATCACCCGCCCCTACCTGACGCTGTGGCTGGACCACGGCCTCAACCCGGCCGGAGCCTCCTATGCCTACCTCCTGCTGCCCGGCGCGTCCGCCGAGGCCACCAAGGCCTACGCCGCCAACGCTGAAGCCAGGGTGCTGGCGAACACCGCGGCCGTGCAGGCGGTGACCGACCGCCGCACCGGCATCACCGCGGCCAACTTCTTCACCGCGGGCACCGCCGCCGGAATCACCGTGGACGGCCCGGCTTCCGTGCTCGCCCAGCACCAGGGCGGCTCGCTCACCCTCGCGGTCGCCGACCCGACCAGGACGGCCGCGACCAGGCTGGTCGAGCTGGCCCGCACCGGTTTCCGGCTCGCCGAACCCACGCCCGGCTGCACGCTGCTCAGCTCCGCCCCCACGGTCAAGCTGCTCGTGGAGACCGGCGGAACCCTCGGCGCGACCAGGACGATCCGCCTCACCCGCGGCACCCAGCCGGCCCGCCGCGCCGAGTTCCGGACGGCCGAGGCCGACACCTACGTCCGCGACGGTTCCCACGCGAACACCAACTACGACAACGAGTCCAGCCTGGTGATCAAGCGAGTCGCCGGTGGCGCGGGCTACACCCGCCAGGCCCTGTTGCGCTTCGCCCTGCCCAGCGGCCCGATCGACCGCGCGGTGCTGTGGGTCAAGGGCCGCGTCGAGGACTCCGGCGGCACCCAGACCGGCGTGCGCGCCTACGGCATCAGCCCCGACTGGGACCCGGCCACGGTCACCTGGAACACCAGGCCCGCCCTCGGCCCCGCCGCGGGCGCCGCGACCGCCAGCACCGCCACCGACTGGCTGGCCTTCGACGTGACCGCACTGGCTTCCGGCGGCAAGCTGGCGGTCGCGCTGTACCAGGACGAGCCCGGCCTCGCCGTGGTCACCAGCGGCCCGGCGACCCTGCAAGTGGTGCTCGGAAACTCGCTGGACCTCGGTTGATACCGTCTGCGGCATGGGTGAGCCGAAGCTCGCCGAGGCCGATCGGGTGGCCGCCGAGCTCCGCCAGGCCGGGACCTCCGATTCACTGTGGTCGCGCCGGGTCCCGGGGATGACGAGGGCGGGCAAGGGGTTCTTCCGCGTGACTACAGTGAACTGGTGAGATCACAGCTCCGCACCGCCGCCCGGTCGATCACCGTGGTGGGCACCGCAATCGGCGTCCTGGTGACGGCCTTCGTGGTGATCGTCGTCTGGTGGTTCGCCGGTCTGGTGCTGGTGCTCGGCGGGTGGGTGCTGCCCGGCTGGGCACTCGGCGGCGTGCTGCTGGTGCTCTCGGTGACGTTGTGGCGCTACGGCGTGGCGATCCGCCTGCCCGAAGCCAAGATCCGGCGGGTGCTGCCCCGCTGGAGCGTGGTGTGGCTGGCCGTGCTGACCGGCCTGGGCGCGCTCCTCGGCACGCTGGGCGACCTGAACGCCGACTACCGGGTGCTGCAACCGCCCGGCCCGAACGGCTGCCAGGCCGTGGTCCGGGAGACCTCGTTCTTGTTCTCCGGCAACGGGGAGGTCTACGCGGTGCAGTTCGCCGGGATCGGCCTGCGGCGCGGGTCCTGGTTCGCCGACGACGGCGGCCGCCCGGTCGCCCAGGGCGACTACGAGCTCACCTGGCGTAGCTCGGGCATCCTGACCGTCCGGGGCACGCCCGGCAACCCGGTCTACCCCGGGCTGCACGACCTCGAGTGTTCCTGACCGTGCTGCGGATAGCGGTGCTGGGCCCGCTGCGGGTGCTCGGCGAGGACGGCGAACCGGTGGAGATCGCCGGCGCCCGGCTGCGCGCGCTGCTGGGCCGGCTCGCGCTCTCCGCGGGCCGCACGGTGCCCGCCGAGACCCTCATCGAGGACATCTGGGGAACCGAACCCGCGGGCACCGCGAACACCCTGCACGCGCTGGTGCACCGGCTGCGCCGGGCCCTGCCGACGGCGGTGGTCGAGTCGCTGCCGATGGGCTACCGCCTCGCCCTGCCCGCCGGCCAGGTGGACGCGCACCGCTTCGAGGAACTCGCCGCCCGTGGCAGGCGCGAGCTGGCCGGCGACCACGAACAGGCGGCGGCGACCCTGGCCGAGGCGCTCGCGCTGTGGCAGGGACCCGCGTTCGCCGACGTGCGCGCGCCCTTCGCCGAGACCGCCGCGGTGCGGCTGGCCGAGCTGCGGGTCACCGCCGCCGAGGACCGCTTCGAGGCCGAGCTGCGCCTCGGCCGGCACGACGAGGTGCTGGCCGACCTGGAGTCCGCCTGCGCGGAACATCCGTTGCGCGAACGCCTTGCCGCGCTGCGGATGCGCGCCCTGTCCGCGGCCGGACGCCAGTCCGCGGCCCTGGCCGCCTACGAGGACATCCGGGGCAGGCTCGCCGACGAGCTCGGCGTCGACCCCGCCGCCGACCTGCGTCAGGCCCACCTGTCGGTGCTGCGCGGCGAACTCGACCAGCCACCGGCCCGCACCGCCCCTGGCCGCCTGCCCTCCCAGCTGACCTCCTTCGTCGGCCGGGACAACGAGCTCGCGCGGCTGACGGAGCTGATGGCGGCCTCCCGGCTGGTCACCGTGGTCGGACCGGGCGGGGTCGGCAAGACCAGGCTGGCGCTGGAAACCGCCGCACGGCACCGCGCCTACCGCGAGGGCAGGCTGTGGCTGGTGCCGCTGGCCGGGGTCGAGCAACCATCGGGCCTGACCGCGGCGGTCCTCGGCGCGCTCAGCGGATCCAACCGCGCGGGCCACGCCGGTGAACCCCTGAACCGGGTCGCGGAACTCATCGGCGGTGGCGAGGCCGTGCTGCTGCTGGACAACTGCGAACACCTGGTCGCCGAAGCCGCCCTGCTTGCCCAGCGCCTGCTGGAGAAGCGGCCCCGGCTGACCATCCTGGCCACCAGCCGGGAACCCCTGGAAGTGCTCGGCGAGACCCTCTGCCGCCTCGGCCCACTCGACCTGCCTGCCAACGGCAGCACCACATCCGCCGCGGTGCGGCTGTTCCTGGACCGGGCGAGCGCCGTCCGGCCCGGCTTCACCCTCGACGAGTCCACTGTGGACTCGGTGCTGCACGTGGTGCGCCGGCTGGACGGCCTGCCCCTGGCCCTGGAACTGGCGGCGGCCCGGCTGCGCTCGATGGACATCGGCCAGATCGCCCAGCGGCTGGACGACCGGTTCCGTTTGCTGTCAACGGGAAACCGCGCCGGAGCGCCCCGCCAGCGCACCCTGCGCGCGGTGATCGAGTGGAGCTGGGACCTGCTGACCGAGCCGGAACGCGTGCTGGCCCGCCGCCTGGCCTTCTTCCCCGCCACCACCAGCGCCGAGACGATCGAGGCGGTCTGCGCGGACGCACGGCTACCCGCCGCCGACGTGCCGTACCTGCTCGGCTCCCTGGTGGACAAATCGTTGGTGGAGCGGCGAAACGGCTACCGGATGCTGGAGAGCATCCGCGCCTTCGCCGCCGAAGAACTGGCCGCGGACCGGGAATCCGTACGGGTCAGGTTCGTCGGCCACTTCGCCGCACTGGCCGCCGAGCACGAACCCCTGGCCCGCACGCACGCCCAGCCCGCCACGTTGGCCCTGCTCGCCGCCGAGCACGACAACCTGGTCTTCGCCCTGCGCGCCGCCCTCGACCACCGGGACGCGACCGCGGCGGTCCAGCTGCTCGGCCTGCTGCACTGGTACTGGTACACCGTCCGCTACGACGCCCGCACCGAACCGTTCATCGCCGAGCTCCTCACCCTCGGCGACCTGCTGCCGGCCGACGCCCTGGCCGCCTACACCGCACTGGACGCCCTGATCGGCGTGCACGCCCCGGCCACCGACCCGGACCGGGTGCGCGAGCTGATCGAGGACTGCGCGGAAACCGGTGCCCTGCAACGGTATCCGCTGCTACTGGTGGTCGCGCTGCCCATGGCGCACCGGCTGGGCCTGACCGCCCTGGCCGAACGCGAGATGGCCAGCGCACGCGCACGGCCCGATCCCTGGGCCGCGGCCTGCATGTCCTTGCTGGCAGCCGGAATCGCCGGCGAACGCGGTGACTGGCCCGCGCTGACCGAAGCCAGGTCACGTGCGGCCCGCGAGCTGGCCCGCACTGGTGACCGCCTGTACACCGCGGTGGCACTGGGCGTGCTGGCCGCCGCGCACACCGTCGAGGGCGAGCACGCCGCGGCCATCGCCGGCCTGGAACGCGCCCGCGCCCTGGCCACCGCCACCGGCACGCAGGACGAGATCACCTTCCTCGCGTACCTGGCCACCGTGCGGATGCGGGCCGGTGACCTGGCAGGCGCGGCCCGCGACCTGGACACGGCCGACCGGTTGGTCAGCGCCGACGGCCTGCGCCACATGGGGCTCGAGCTCGGCAGGGCCCGCGCCGAGCTGCACCGCCGCTGCGGCGACCTGACCGGGTGCGCCCAAGTCTTGGCCCGGCTGGCCGACCTGGCCGGCCAACTGCGCGTCCCCGACCTGGAGAACTGGCTGGCCCCAGCCAGGCTGGCCCTGCACCTGACCACCGGCGACACCACCGCCGCCCGCCACCTGCTGCCGGCCGCGATCGCCGGAGCCCTGGCCAACGACGAACCGGCCCCAGCCGCCGAACAGCTGGCGACACTCCTGTTCCTGGAGTCCGACCCCACCGCCGCGGCCACCGCCCTCGGCCTCGGCCAAGCCCTGCGCGGCACCCCCGACCAGGGCGACCCCGAACTGCGCGAGCTGTCCGCCGCCCTCACCGCCCACCTCGGCGAGGACGGCTACGCCACCGCCTACCGCGCCGGTGCGGAGCTGCCCAGACCCGAGGCACTCGCGCTCCTTACCGCGCACGCGACCGCCGTCAGCGCCGTATAAGCCGGATGTCATCGCCCCCGCGCACCGTGGTGGCGAACACGACAACCGAGCTGAGAGGAACCAGCCGTGACGGACTTCCAGAGCCCCGGTCGGGACAAGGTGCGCGACATCCTGGACTGGGCGGTGACCGAGGGCGGCGCGCCCAGCATCGCGGTGCGCGTCCAGGACGAGGGCGAAGCCTGGTTCGGCTCCGCCGGCCTGGCCGACCCGGTCACCGGCGCGCAGCGGGTGCCGGGGGAGCGCCTGAACGCAGGCAGCATCGCCAAGGCCTTCACCGCCGCCACCGTGCTCACCCTGGCCGCCGAAGGCAAACTCGACCTCGAGGACACCGTCGAGCAGTGGCTGCCAGGCTCGATGGCCGGCGCCGGCTACGACGCCGACAAGATCACCATCCGCCAGCTGCTGTCCAACACCAGCGGCCTGTTCGCCACCGGCATGGCCCGTGAGCTGCAACGCCGGAGCAACCTTCGCTCCGCCTTCAGCCAGCACCGCTTCGACGTGTGGTCCCGCGCCGACGTGCTCCGCCTGGCGGTGTCGGAGCCGCCGGTCTACCAGCCGGGCGAGGCGTTCTGGTACTCCAACGGCGGTTTCAGCTTCGCCGCGGCGATCGTGGAGGAGGTCACCGGCAACAGCTACGAGTCCGAAGTGGACCGCACCGTGGTCCAGCCACTGGGCCTCCAGCACACCTTCGCCCGCCCCCGCGCGGAAACCGGCTACCGCGGCCGCCACCCCCGCCTGTTCTCCAAGCTGTTCCTCCGCGAAGGCGTGCGCCCGGAGGAGGTCACCCCGGAGAACTGGCCGTCCATGATGGAGGACCCCGCCCTGCCGCCCCTGGACACCACCGACTGCAACACCTCCGCGGGCTGGGGCGCGGGCACCGTGATCTCCACCCTGGAGGACCTGACGGTGTTCCTCACCGCCCTGCGCGCCGGCACCCTGCTCCCCGCCCCGCAACACCAGGCCATGTGGACCACGGTCTCCACCGAAGGCGCCCACTGGCTCGCCAACGCCCGCTACGGCCTGGGCGTCTACGAGGTCACCCTGGCCGACGGCACCGTGGTGCGCGGCGGCACCGGCGCGAGCATGGGCACCATGACCCTGGTCATGGGCACCCCCGACGGCACCCACACCCTGGCCGCCCACGTGGCCAACGACTACTCCGGTTTCCCGATCTTCAACAAGCTGATCGAAGCGGAGTTCGGCGCAGCTGGTTTCGGCCTGACCGTCGGGTAGCATCAACCCCCTGAAGTGCGGTTATCGCCCCAGACCCGCCCCGGTTCACCCGATTGAGTGCGGTGATCCAAAACGAAAGGCAACCAAAACCGGGGTTCGAGCGTTCCGCAGAGGAACGGTGGCGGCGGCGGACCCCGTCAGGGGCGGCAGCGGCGGCTCGGAGCGACAGAACGGCCTCCGGCTGACGTCGAGCCCGGTGCCCGGTGGCTGAGCGCTGATGGATCAGGGCCGGTGCTCGGGACCGGTGAACCGGGGCTGGACCGGGCCAGGTTGATGGGCTGCCGCCGGATGGGCTAGCATTGAAACGGAGCAGGCGCTCCGGCGCTCGGTCGGTGTCGGTAGGGTGCTGGGCGAGCCGGTGCCGCTGTCGGGCGTCGAGCCGGTGTCGCGATCCTGGTCGCAAGCCACGGCCGGGTACCTGACACCGAGCGGATGCCACCGACGGTGCCGAGGCACCACCCGAGCGCTGCGGAGGTGGCGCTCGGGCGGCACCAAGCCCGGTGGCAGGACGCGACGCCAGGCTCGGTGCTCGCGAAGCCGTCGGACCGTCGCCGCCGCTGAGGGTGGCTCGGCGTGGCGCGGCGGTCCCGCTCCGGCACAGGACACCCCGCCCCGCCTCGCTCGTCCAGGGTCAGGGCAACGCCGGCGCGCTGCCCGCGATCTCGCGCAGCCGGGCGGCGTCCCGGGTCGGCGGTGCGCCGAACTGGCGGCGGTACTCGCGGCCGAACTGCGACGGGCGGCGCGAGCTCGCCCTCCACCGTGCGGGCCAGCAGCGAGTACTCCACCTGCAACGCGATCAGCGGCGTCCAGCCCTTGAGCTGCGCCATGGTCTGGGCCTTCGCGGTCACCCAGGCGGGAGTGTTGGAGAAGCCTAGGGAGCGGATCTTGCCGGCGCGGACCAGGTCGTCCAGCGCGCGCGTGGTCTCCTCGATCGGGGTGGACCGGTCCCAGTTGTGCAGCCAGTCAGGTCCAGGTGGTCGGTGCGCAGGCGGCGCAGGGTCTGGTCCAGCTGGGCGGTGATCGAGCCGCGGCCCGCGCCGCCGCCGTTGGGGTCGCCGGGCTGGAAGTTGAAGAAGAACTTCGAGGCCAGCACCATGCGGTCCCGGCGGCCCGGGGTGGCGGCGAAGAAGTCGACGAGGATCTTCTCGGAGTGGCCGATGGTGTACAGGTTCGCGGTGTCGATGAAGTTCCCGCCGCGGTCCAGGTAAGCGGCCAGGATCCGCTCGGACTCCGCGACGCTGGTGCCCGCGGCGCTGGTGCCTGCGACGCCGGGGTTCTCGCCGAAGGTCATCGCGCCGAGGGCGAACGGGCTGACCCGGAGTCGGAGCGGCCGACGGTGACGTAGTGATCGAGTGCCATGTCCCCAGGGAACGCGAGCCGGACCAGCGGCGATAGCAAGATCCGGGCGCTGGCTTGCCCAATCCTCTCCGCCTGCTGCCGGAGGAGGTCACCCGCGGATGGCGGGATTGCCCGCGAGCTGAGCGGGTAGGCCCGGCGGTGAGCGAGTCGATGGCGGAGGTGGACGGGATGTCGACGGAGCAGGCGGGAACCGGGGCGCGGGCGGAGAAGCCGACCGAGCTGCCCAAGCGGTCGTGGTCGCAGGTGCTCAGGCGCACCATCAGCGGGTTCAGCAAGGACAACCTGAGCGACTGGGCCGCGGCGCTGACCTACTACAGCGTGCTCTCCCTGTTCCCCGGCCTGCTGGTGCTCACCGCCGTGCTCGGCCTGCTCGGCCCCTCGGCGACCCAGACCCTGATCGACAACATCAACACCGTCGTGCCGGGGCAGGGCAAGGACATCCTGGTCAACGCCATCAGCGAGCTCCAGCGCTCCCAGGCTTCCGGGTTGCTGGCCATCGTGGGCCTGGCCGGTGCGCTGTGGTCGGCCTCCGGCTACATCGCCGCGTTCATGCGCGCCTCGAACGCGATCTACGAGATGCCCGAGGGGCGGCCGCTGTGGAAGACCGCGCCGCTGCGGCTGGGCCTGACCCTGGCGGTGGTCGTGGTGCTGGCGCTGTGCGCGGCCGGGGTGGTCGCCACCGGCGCGCTGGCCGAGGGGATCGGGCAGCTGCTGGGGGTCGGCTCCACCGGGGTGCTGGTGTGGGACATCGCCAAGTGGCCGGTGATCGCGGCGCTGGTGGCCCTGGTGTTCGCGCTGCTGTACTGGGCCGCGCCGAACGTGCGGCAGCCCCGCTTCCGCTGGCTGAGCCCCGGCGGCGCGCTGGCGGTGCTGCTGTGGGTGCTGGCCTCGGCCGGGTTCGCGCTGTACGTGGCGAACTTCGGCTCCTACAACAAGACCTACGGCTCGCTGGCCGGGGTGATCGTGTTCCTGGTGTGGTTGTGGATCACCAACCTGGCCGTGCTGCTGGGCGCCGAGCTCGACGCCGAGCTGATCCGCGGCAAGCGCATCGCCGACGGTCAGCCGGCCGAGCAGGAGCCGTTCCTCCCCGCCAGGGACACCAGGGCGATGACGGCGGAGGAACGGCCTGCCGTGCCGGAGCGCTGAGCGCCCCGGTTCAGAACAGCGAGATCAGGCCGTAGGTGCCCGCGGCGACCAAAGCCGAGGCCGGCAGGGTGAGCACCCAGCCCTTGGCGATGTCCGCGGCCACCGACCAGCGCACCGCGGAGCGGCGGGTGGTGGCGCCCACGCCCATCACCGCGGAGGTGATCACGTGCGTGGTGGAGATCGGCGCGCCGAAGGCGAACGCGGTCAGGTACAGCACCGAGGAGGCGGAGACCTCGGCGGCGAACCCGTGCGCCGGGGTCAGGTGGAAGATCCGCCTGCCCATGGTGCGCATGATCCGCAGGCCACCGGCGTAGGTGCCCGCGCCCAGGGCCAGCGCGCAGACCAGGACCACCCAGAACGGCACGTGGTAGCCGGTCTGCTGGTGGCCGATGACCAGGGCCAGCACGATCACGCCCATGCTCTTCTGCGCGTCCTGCAGGCCGTGCCCCAGCGCCAGGCTGGCGGAGGAGATGATCTGGGCCTTGCGCATGCCCCGGCCCACCCGGTGCATGTTGCCGTTGCGGAAGATCCACATGATCGCGGTCATCACGGTGTAGCCCAGCAGCAGGCCGACCGTGGGCGAGATGATCATCGGCACGACCACCTTCATCAGCACCCCCGACCAGTGCACGGTGGTGGCCGAGGCCAGCGCCGCGCCCACCAGGCCGCCGATCAGGGCGTGCGAGGAGGAGGACGGCAGCCCGAAGTACCAGGTGATCAGGTTCCACACGATCGCGCCGACCAGCGCGGCCAGCACCACGTGCAGCCCGTGGTCGCCGTCCGGGGTGTCGATCACCCCGGAGGCCACGGTGACCGCGACCGCGGTGCCCAGCAGCGCGCCGATCAGGTTCATCACCGCGGCCATGGCCAGCGCGGCGCGCAGGGTGAGCGCGCGGGTGGAGACCGCGGAGGCGATCGCGTTGGCCGCGTCGTGGAAGCCGTTGGTGAAGTCGAAGCCCAGGGCGAGCACGATCACCACGACCAGCGTGATGTCCAGCATCAGGATTCCTTGACCGCGATGGTGCGCACCACGTCGGCGATGTGCTCGAAGGCGTCGGCGGCCGCCTCCAGCTGGTCGACGACCTCCTTGAGCTTGATGACCTCCAGCGCCTCGGTCCGCCCGTCGAACAGGCGGGAGAGCAGCTGGCGGTACACCTTGTCCGCCTCGTCCTCCAGCGAGTTGATCTCGACCCAGTAG
This sequence comes from Crossiella sp. NPDC003009, assembly GCF_053591555.1. NCBI lineage: Bacteria > Bacillati > Actinomycetota > Actinomycetes > Pseudonocardiales > Pseudonocardiaceae > Crossiella > Crossiella sp. NPDC003009. The sequence continues at coordinate 19,575 of NZ_JBSFUA010000046.1, forward strand.
TCGGTCAGCCCGTGCGGGTCGGCCAGCCGCTTCATCGCCCCCGCGGTCAGCTGCGCGGCCCTGCTCAGCAGCTCGACCTGGTGGTCCACGCCCTCGGGCAGCACGTCCACCCGGTACACCACGGTCAGGTCCACCGCGGCGTCCATGTCGTCGACCACGTCGTCCAGCCGGGTGGCCAGCCGGTAGATGTCCTGGCGGTCGAAGGGGGTGACGAAGGAGCGGTCCAGCAGCTCGATGATCTCGTGCGTGGCCTTGTCCCCGATGTTCTCCAGCTCGTGCATGCGCTCGGCCAGCTCGGCCCGGCGCTCATCGGGTGAGCGCACGAACTCCCGCAGCACCTCGGCACTCGCGGCGATGTTGTTGCCGATGTCGGCGAACAGCTCGAAGAAACGCGGGCTGGTGGGTCTCCGGCTCAGTCGCATGTGGTCAGCACACCCCGTTGTGATCGTCGCGTCGTGTCCGCCGGGGAACCTACCCGCCTCACCGAATCGTTCGCACACCGTCCACCCTGTGTTCACCGGGTACGGTCGGCCGGGCTGGTACGAAGGAGTGTCATGGCTGTGTCAGAGCAGCAGGTCACCGACTCAGGGGACCTGGTCTCCGTGCTGGCGAGCGTCTTCACCGAGGTCGCGCCGGGCGCCGGCGGTCAGGGCAGGGTGGCCGACTACATCCCCGCGCTGTCCGAAGTGGACCCCGGTGGCTTCGGCTTCGCCGCCGCGGACCTGGCCGGGCGGGCGGTGGGGGTGGGGGACTGGCAGGCGCCGTTCTCCATCCAGAGCGTGTCCAAGGTGTTCTCGCTGGCCCTGGTGCTGGCCGCGGAGGGTGAGGCGCTGTGGCGGCGGGTGGGGCGGGAACCCTCGGGGAACCCGTTCAACTCGCTGGTGCAGCTGGAGTACGAGAGCGGGATTCCGCGGAACCCTTTCATCAACGCCGGGGCGCTGGTGGTGACCGATCGGCTGCTCTCCCTCACCGGGGACGCCCGGGGCGCGGTACGCGATTTCCTTCGGGCGGAGAGCGGTAACGAGCGGGTTGACTTCGATGTCGCGGTGGCTCGTTCCGAGACCGCGCACGGGGACCGGAACGCGGCTTTGGCGCATCTGATGGCCAGTTATGGCAATCTGGAGAATCCCGTTCCGCTGGTGCTCGAACACTATTTCTGGCAGTGCTCGATCACGATGAGTTGCCGCGATCTCGCCGTGGCCGGTTCCTTCCTCGCCCGCCACGGAGTGCGCGCGGATGGTTCCCGGTTGTTGTCGCGCAGCGAGGCGAAAAGGGTCAACTCGGTCATGCTGACCTGTGGCGCCTACGACGCCGCCGGGGAGTTCGCCTACCGGGTCGGGCTGCCCGGCAAGAGCGGGGTCGGCGGCGGCATCCTGGCCGTGGTGCCCGGCCGGTACTCGCTGTGCACGTGGAGCCCGGCGCTGGACGAGCGCGGGAACTCGGTCGCCGGCGTGGCCGCCTTGGACCGGTTCACCACGCTCACCGGGCTCTCGGTGTTCTAACCGGCCACGACCTCCTCCTCGACTCTCGGTGGCCACGCCCCCGAGCTCAGCACGCCGGTGGTGTAGGCGCGGGCCACCAGCGCCACCCGGTTGGGCGCGGACAGGGCGCGCTGCATGGCGGCCAGGTGGTACTCCACGCCGCGCACGCTCAGGTGCAGCCGGGCGGCCAGCCGGTGTGAGGGTTCGCCCCCGGCTATTCCCTCCAGAATCCGCGCTCTGGTCTGGCTGAGCTGGAACCGGACCTTTCCGGCCCTGACCACTGTCTGTTGCGCCGTCACCTGGCCGCTCCTCCGCGTAGCTGAGTCTCCCTCATCCAGAGCATGCGCCGGAACCACCCCCGAGGACATGGTGGAAACACCACGAGAAGAGCGCTGACGAAGCTGTGGAATACCGCAGTAATGGCCGTGTTGCGTCCACTTAAAGGAATTCAAAAGGCGGGTGTTCGGACAAGAGTGTGGGATCGTGAAGTCAATTCGGGAGTACGGTTCTGGTGTCGGTCCGAAAGGGTCGGCAAATCCCCCAGAAATCTCCCTACCTAAGGAGCTGTCATGGACATTGTGCGCGTGTGGAAGGACGCGGAGTACCGGCGTTCGCTGGGCATCGTGGCGCACCCGGCCGGTGAGGTGAACCTCTCCGACGCCGCGCTGGCCAACGTGGCCGGTGGCGCCCGCCCGACCTGGGTCTGCCCGAGCAAGGTCATCTGCCAGACCACGCCCACGCTGACCACCACGACCACCGCGCAGACCGCCAAGAGCGTCTGCGTCTGCCCGTAAGAGACCCGCCGGGGCCGCGCCTGAGCACTGGCGCGGCCCCGGCGCGCCACACCACCGTCCCGCCGCCGCACCCGGCGCCAGCACCCGAGGAGGCAGGCCGCATGTCCGCGCCTACCCACGACGTTCCCGCCGACCCGGCGACCGTGCCCGACCTGCCCTGGGAACGCGCCGCCACCCTCGCCGAGCGCCAGCTCGGCTCCGGCCCAGGACCGGTCCCCGCCGCGGACCTGGCCGTGGGCGCCCGCCGCCTGGACCTGTGGCGCGAGCTGCCGCCCTTCCAGGTCGAGGAGGAGGAGCTGGACCGGGCGTTCGCCCCGGTCGGGGTCACCGCGGCGCGGCTGGCCTGCCTGCTCGGCGAGCCTCCTGACCGGCTGCGCGAGCGGCTGGCCGGGGAACCCGGCTGGGTCCGGCAGTTCGCCGCCGCGCTGACCGAGGACCGGCCGCTGCCGCCCGAGGTGGACGTGCTGCCCGAACAGCTCGGCCTGGCCGAGGTGCTGCGGCCCCAGCTGCGGCAGGCGCTGCGCCGGCTGGCCGCCGCGCTGGACTGGACCGAGCTGCCCGCGGGGCTGCTCACCGTGCTGGCCGCGAGCCTGCCGGTCCCGGTGCTGGCGCACGCGGTGCAGCGCACGCTCACCCTGGAGCTCAACGTGGCCAGGGTGCAGGGCCGCCTGACCGGGGACACCCCGGAGCAGCGGTTCCGGTCCTTTGTGGACTCACTGGGCGAGCAGGAGACCGCGCTGGCGGTGTGGCGGGAGTACCCGGTGCTGGCCCGCTACGCCCAAGGCATCCTGAACCGCTGGCTCGCCACCAGGGTCGAGTTCGCCCAGCACCTGCGCGCCGACCGTGCCGAGGTGGTCGCCACCGTGCTCGACGGCGTGGACCCCGGGCAGGTCAGCGAGGTGGTCTTCGGCTCGGGTGACACCCACCGCGGCGGCCGCACCGTGGCCATCGTGCGCTTCGAGCGCGCCACCGTGGTGTACAAGCCCCGTTCGCTGGCGGTGGACCTGGTGTTCAACCGCTTCCTGGACTGGTTCAACCGGCAGCGCCCGGCGCACCCGTTGCGCGCGCTGCGGGTGCTCGACCGCGGTGACCACGGCTGGGTGGAGTTCGCCGCCACCGGCCCGTGCGCCTCCAGGGCGGAGCTGCACGCCTTCTACTGGCGCACCGGCGCCCTGCTCGGGCTGCTGCATTCCTTGCGCGCCACCGACTTCCACATCGAGAACATCATCGCCGCCGGTCCGCACCCGGTGCTGGTCGACCTGGAGGCCCTGTTCCACACCAACCCCTGGGACGCGGGCGCGGCCGACCCCTCACCACCGGAGCAGGCCTTCACCGAGTCGGTGCTGATGGTCGGCCTGCTGCCGCAGCCGATGGTGTTGCGGGACAAGGAAGGCAAGAGCTTCACCGCGGACATGTCCGGGGTCGCCGGGCGCGGCGGCCAGAGCCTGGAACCGGTGCCGGTGCTGGACGGGATGGGCACCGACGAGATGCGGGTGGTCAACCGGCACATCGACACCGAGGGCTCGGACAACCTGCCCGGCCTCGCCGACGGCGGCGCGATCCGGGTGCAGGAGTTCGCTTGCGCGGTCCGGGACGGCTTCGAGTTCAGCTACCGGCGCATCCTGGCCGACCGCGCCGCGCTGCTCGCCGGCACCGGGCTGATCGCGGAGTTCGGCGAGGTCACCCTGCGGCTGATCCTGCGCCCCACCCGCTTCTACGCCAGGGTGATGGAGGAGAGCCTGCACCCGGACTTCCTGCGGGACGCGCCCGACCGGCAGCGCGCGCTGGCCCGGCTGTGCGAGGCGCCGAAGGACATGCCGCACGGGGCCGAGGTGCTCGCCGCGGAGCTGCGCGCGATGTGGCTGGGCGACATCCCGTTCTTCGAGTTCACCCCCGGCTCGCGGACGGTGGTCCTGGACGACGGCCAGGAACTGCCCGGTGTGCTGGCACAAGCCCCACTGGAGCTGGTGCGGGCGCGGATCGAGCGGATGGGCGAGACCGATCTGCGCCACCAGCTCGACCTGATCAGGGACTCCTTCCTGGTGCTGGAAGCGGGTCCCGAGGCGGGTGCGGCCCGCAGGGTGCGGCCGGCGGATCTCGCCGGGGACCGGGCCGCACCCGCCGAACACCCGGCCGGCAAGGCGGAACTGCTCGCCGCGGCCGAGTCGGTCGGCGCGGCGCTGGAGGCCGGCGCGCTGCGGGAGGGGCGGCGGATCGGCTGGCTGGGCATCGACCTGGTCGACGAACGGCACTGGCAGATCCTGCCCGGCGCCCAGGACCTCTACGGCGGGCTCGCCGGGGTCGGCCTGTTCCTGGCCTACCTGGCGCGGCACACCGGCCGGGACCGCTGGCACGCGCTGGCCACCGCGGTCGCCGACGAGGTGGCCCTGCTGGCCGAGCGCCGCGGCCAGGAGTGGGCGAAGCTGCCCCAACGGCAGCGGGACAACCTCATCCGCGAACTCCCTTGGGACATCGGCGGTTTTGGCGACCTGGCCGGTGGCGCGTACTACCTCGCGCACGCCGCGGCGGTGCTGGCGCGGCCCGAGCTGGCCGAGCACGCGGCCGGGCTGCTGCCGATGCTGAGCGAGGTGGTGCACCGGGACGAGCAGTACGACGTGCTCGGCGGCTCGGCTGGCGCGATCCTCGGCCTGCTCGCCCTGGTCGACGGTCCACATAGGACAGACGCGTTGCGGGTGGCCAACCAGGCGGGCGCGCACCTGCTGGCCAACCGGGTGGAGACCGACCTGGGCTACGGCTGGCTCGCCCCCGCCGCCGGCCGGCCGCTCACCGGCCTCTCCCACGGCAACGCGGGCATCGCGATGGCACTGGCCCGGCTGCACGCGCACACCCCGCGCGCGGACTACCTGACCACCCTGCTCGGCGCGCTGGCGGAGGAGAACGGCCACTACCTGCCCGAGGCGGCGAACTGGCTGGACCTCAGGGAGCTCAGCCCGGAGGGCAGCACCAGCCACGCCTGGTGCCACGGCGCGCCGGGCATCGCACTGGCCCGGCACGACCTGCTGCGGCACGACTTCCTGGCCGGGCAGACCAACCGGCTGCGCGCCGACCTGGCCGCCGCCACGCACACCACCGCGGCGGTGCAGCGGGCCTCGGCGGAGACCGGCGGACTGGCCAACCACGGCCTGTGCCACGGCGAACTGGGCAACCTGGACGTGCTGCTGAGCACCGGCGGCCTGCCGGAGGCGGAGCTGGGCAGGCTGGTGGCCGGTCAGCTCGCCACCGCGCGGACCGGCTGGCGCTGCGCGGTGCCCGAGGGCACCAGCACACCCGGCCTGATGCTCGGCCTGGCCGGGATCGGCTACGCGCTGCTGCGCTTCGCCGAGCCCGCCGCCACCCCGTCGGTGCTGTTGCTGGACAAGCCATGAGCGAGCTGCCGGAAGGCCTGTACCGGCCGGAAGCGGTGCGCGCGCACCAGGAGTCCCCGCGCGGCCGGGAGGACAAGCCGGCCGCGCCGATCCGCCCGCGCTGGTGGCCGGCCTGGACCGCGGTCAGCGTGCTGGCCGCCGCGGTCGCGGTGTGCTGGCTGGTGCGGGTGCCGGTGACCGCGCGCGCCACCGCGGTCTCGGTGGACGGCGAGGTGGTGGTGGCCAAGGTGACCAACGGGGAACGGCCGCATGCCGGGCTGCGCGCGCAGGTCATCACCCAGACCGGCACCGTCACCGGAGTGGTGGTGGCCGACTCGCCGGAGCTGCGGGTGCGGGTGCAGCCGCCGCCCGGCGGGCTGGCGCTGGAGCGGATCTCGGCGATCGCGATCCCGGCAGGCAGCCGTTCGCTGCTGCTGGACCTGCTGGGGTGAGGGGAGTGCACGTGCGCAAGCGCCGGATCAGGGTGGAGCTGCAGAACACCACCGCCGAGTGCGGGCTGGTCTGCCTGGCGATGATCCTGTCCCACCACGGCTGCGACCTGTCCTCCCAGGAGCTGCGGGACGGGATCGGCACCGGGCGGGACGGCACCAGCGCGCTGGAGCTGCTGCGGGTGGCCAGGGAGTGGGGCCTGCACGCCGAGGCCAGACGACTCGAACCCGCCGATCTGTCCACAATAGACGTTCCGGTGATCCTGCACTGGGACTTCAGCCACTTCGTGGTGCTGGAGCGCTACACCCCGGACCGGATCACCATCGTCGACCCGGCCGAGGGCAGGCGGGTGGTCACCGCCGAGGAGTTCGACCGCGGCTTCACCGGCGTGGTGCTCCTCTTCCGGCCCACCCCGGCGCTGCCCCGCCGCCGTCGGCACACCCTGCGCGCGCTGGTCTCCTTCGTGCGCACGGTCTTCCCCAAGGCCAGGGCCGCGCTGGGCCTGGTGGTGCTGTGCTCGGTGCTGCTGGTGCTGCTCGGCCTGCTGCCCGCGCTGCTCACCCAGTACCTGGTGGACGAGGTGGTGCCGGCGGGGGAGCAGGGCACGCTGACCGCGCTCGGCCTCGGCCTGGTCGCCTTCGTCGCCGGACAGGCCATGACCGGCTACGGCCGGGCGGAACTGTTGGTGTACCTGCAAACCAGGACCAGCCGGAACCTGTCCACGAAGTTCCTGCGCCGGCTGGTGGACCTGCCGTACTCCTACTTCCAGCTGCGCACCGGCGGCGACCTGCTGAGCCGCTTCGGCAGCAGCGAGGTGATCCGGGACCTGGTCACCGCCCAGTTCCTCGCCCTGGTCCTGGACGGCGCGCTGGTGCTGCTCTACCTCGGCGTGCTCTTCGCCGGATCGGCGGCCTTCGCGCTGGTGGTCGCGGCCACCGGGGTGCTGAACCTGGTGGTGCTGTGGCTGTTCGCGCGGCGGGCGCACGAGCTGACCGAGATGCAGCTCTCCCGGATGGCGCACACCCAGAGCTACCTGCTGGAGACCGTGGTCGGGGTGGAGACGATCAAGGCATCCGGCGCGGAGGACCGGGCCTACCAGCGGTGGTCGCGGATGTTCGACCGGCAGCTGCGGGTGAGCATGGACCGGCAGTCCCTGGACAACCACATGGACCTGTGGCTGACCGTGCTGCGCGCCGGAATGCCGTTGGGGCTGCTGTGGTTCGGCGCGCACCTGGTGCTCTCCGGCGAGCTGGGCCTTGGCCAGATGCTGGCGATGAACACCCTGGCCGGTTCGGTGTTCGCGCCGCTGACCTCGCTGGCGGTGAGCGCGAAGTCCTTCCAGACCGTGGGCGTGCACCTGGCCCGGATCCAGGACGTGCTGCGCGAGGCGCCCGAGCAGCCGGACCGGGAGATGTTGCTGCGCCCGGTGATCACCGGCGCGATCGAGCTGGACCGGGTCTCCTTCCGCTACGGTCCGGAGGCCGGCCCCGCGGTCAGCGAGGTCTCGGTGCGCTGCCCGGCTGGCTCGAAGATCGCCATCGTGGGCCGCACCGGCTCCGGCAAGAGCACCCTGGCCCGGCTCATGCTCGGCCTGTACCGGCCCAGCTCGGGCACGGTGTGTTTTGACGGTGTGCCAACGGAACTGCTCGACCTGACCGCGCTGCGCGGGCAGTGCGGGGTGGTCATGCAGACCCCGCACATCTACAGCGGCTCGGTCCTGGAGAACCTGACCCTCAAGGTGCCGGACGCCCCGTTCGCGGAGGTGGTGCGCGCGGCGGCGCTGGCCGAGGTGCACGAGGACCTGATGCGGATGCCGTTGAACTACCACACGATGCTCTCCGAAGGCGGCGCCGGACTCTCCGGCGGCCAGCTGCAACGGCTGGCCATCGCCCGCGCGGTGCTGGGCAAACCGAGGATCCTGCTCTTCGACGAGGCCACCAGCCACCTGGACGCGGCCACCGAGCTTGCGGTGCAGCGCAACCTGGACGAGCTGGGCAGCACCCGGATCGTGATCGCGCACCGGCTGAGCACGGTGCGCAACGCCGACCTGATCATCGTGATGGACAACGGCCGCATCACCGAGCTCGGCACCCACGAGGCGCTGCTGCGTGACGGCGGGCCGTACTCCACGCTGGTGGAGTCCCAGCTCACCTGAGCGCCCGCTGGAACTCCATGATCCAGTTGGACTCCCAGCTCTGGCCCTCGTCGGCGGAGAACTCCTGCTCCCAGCGGGCGGAGTCCGCGGTGATCGCCGACCAGGTGAAGCGCACCTGGACCGGCTTGCCCTCGAACTCGTCCGCGCCGTGGAAGCGGCCCAGCCCGTCGGTGAAGCCGCCCACCACGGGCGGGCCGAGCAGCCCGGTGCGGCTGTTCGCCCAGTAGATGGACCACTCCCGGCGCTCCGGGTCGAACAGCCGCAGGGTGAGGCCCCGGCTGCCCAGGGTGGGGAAGACGATCTCGTCGAGGCAGCCGCCGCCGTCGAAGACCGACTGGGCGGTGGAGGCGCCGGGGAAGGTGACCCAGTCCGGGCAGTCGGCGAGCCACTTCTCGCGGCGGTGGTTGGTCACGTGCCAGGAGCCGGTGAGGAAGTCGAAGTCGTTCATGCCGACGATCCTCACCGGCCAACCCTGACACCTACTGTCAGCAGACTGGCCGGTCAGCGCCGAACCACTTGGGCAGCTGCCCGAGCAGCTCCGACTGGTCCGCGCCGGCCCAGGCCACGTGGCCGTCCGGGCGCAGCAGCACCGCGGGCGCGTCCAGCTCCTCGCTGACCTCGACCACGTGGTCGACCCGGTCCGCCCAGCCCGCGACCGTGAGCGCCCCGGTCTGGTCGAGCAGCAGGCCGCGGCCGCGGTGCATCAGCTCGTACAGGCTGCCCTGCTTGAGCGGCAGGTCCCGCAGCCGCCTGCCCAGCAGCGGGTGGCCCTCGCCGAAGTCGTAGCGCACCCCGATCGCGGTGACCTTCTCCACCAGGTGCCTGGTCACCTCCTCGAAGTCCATCAGCTCCGAGAGCAGCCTGCGCACGGCCTGCGCGCCCGGGTCGGTGGACATCAGCTGGCTCTGCGCGCGGGTGTTGTCCAGCACGTCGGCGGCCACCGGGCGGCGCTCGGTCTGGTAGCTGTCCAGCAGGCCTTCCGGCGCCCAGCCCGCGACCTCGGCGGCCAGCTTCCAGCCCAGGTTGAACGCGTCCTGCACACCCAGGTTGAGGCCCTGGCCGCCCAGCGGCGGGTGCACGTGCGCGGCGTCACCGGCCAGCAGCACCCGGCCGACCCGGTAGCGCTCGGCCAGCCGGGTGGCGTCACCGAAGCGGGAGAGCCAGCGCGGGGAGTGCACGCCGAAGTCGGTGCCGGCGAACAGCCGCAGCCGCTCCCTGACCTCCTCGATGGTCGGCGGCGTGGCGCGGTCCTCGGCCACCGTCGCGGCCGGCACGACCGCGCGGAAGAGCCCGTTCCCGGCGGGCCCGATGCCGAAGGTCTTGTGCGTCTCGCGGACCTTGGCCACCAGGTCGGTCAGCTCCGGCAGCGGCATGGTCACCTCCACCTCGCCGGTCAGCCACTCGGTGGTGGCCGCCTCGCCGGGGAAGCCGACGCCGAGCAGCTTGCGCACCGTGCTGCGGCCGCCGTCGCAGCCGACCAGGTAGCGCCCGCGCAGCCGGCTGCCATCGGCCAGCTCGGCGGTCACCCCCTGCTCGTCCTGGCTCAGCCCGACCAGCTCGCAACCGCGCCGGATCTCCGCGCCGGCCTCGGCGGCGCGCTCGGCCAGCAGGCGGTCGGTGGTGGGCTGCTTGATGCCGAGGATGTAGCCGTGCGCGGTGTCCATCCGCGCCGGGACCGGCTTCTGGATGGCGGCGAAGTGGGTGCTGAGCGGGTACTGGGTGCCGTGCGCGAGGAACCGGTCCAGCAGACCGCGCTGGGCCATCACCTCGATGCTGCGCACGTGCAGGCCCAGCGACCGCACGTGGTTGGTCGGTTCCGCGTCCTTGTCCAGCACGAGCGTGCGCACGCCGTGCAGCCGCAGCTCCGCGGCCAGCATCAGGCCGGTCGGGCCGCCACCGGCGATGATCACGTCAAACATCAAGCCCCCGATTTCCGCTGGTTGTGGCATCGGCCGCAGAGTCTGCGGGATGACCGGGGCCTTGCCGCAAGACCCCCTACGCGCTATAAGTTGAAGTGGGCAAGGAGAGGTCTTCTCCTTGCCTTCGCGTTTTTCACCCTCCCGGTCACCGGTGCCGGGGTGGACGTGCGGGTGCTCGTCGACCAGCTCTGGGGCGCGGTCTACCACCGGCTGCTGGTCCCGGACGAGCCGATCACCGAGGAGTTCGTCCGCGCCATCCTGGACGGCGTCGGCTAGCGCTCCACAAAGGACTCGGCCACCCGGGGCGGCCAGGACCCGGCGAGCAGGATGCCTGCCGCGTAGGCGCGGGCGACCAGCGCGACCCGGTTGGGCGCGGACAGCGAACGCTGCATCGCGGCCAGGTGGTACTCCACGCCGCGGGCGCTCAGCCGCAGCCGCACCGCCAGGCGGTGGGTGGTCTCGCCGCGGGCGATCCCCTCCAGGATCCGGGCGCGCGTCGCGCTCAACGCCGAGGTCATCTTCCCACCCTCCGCAGTCCGGCAGGCCCTCGATCATCGGCGCTCCGGGCGTCGCGGGCACCGTGGAAACACCACGAGAACAGGACTCAACCAGGCCGGATCGCGTAGACGTCGCGCAGTTCCGCCCGTCCGGTCACACCGAGTTTCCGGTAGATCGCGGAGAGGTGGCCCTCCACCGTCCGCTGGGTCAGGTCCAGCCGGGCCGCGATGTCCCGGTTCGTGCAACCGCTTACCGCCAGCTCGGCCACCAGCGCCTCGCGCGCGGTCAGCGCCCCCGGTCCGGTCACCGGCCGCGGCTGGGCCGGTGCGCCGAGCGCGGCCAGCCGGCCCCGCGCCACCGAGACCAGCCGGCAGGCCCCGCAGTCCCAGGCCACCGCGCCGGCCCGCGCCAGGCTCTCCCGCGCCAGCCGGGTCCGCCCGGCCGCCTGCTGCGCTGCGCCCAGGTCGACCAGCGTCCTGGCCAGCTCCAGCCGGGCCCCCGCCCGGTGCAGCGCGGCCGCCGACTCCTGCAGCAGCTCCTGCCCGCGACTGCCCCCGGCGACCACGCCGAGCGTGCGCAGCGCGACCCCGACGGCCTGGTCCGAGCCCCACTCGGTGGCCAGCTCGTAGGCCTGGTCGGCCAGCTCCCGCGCTCGGTGCAGGTCGTTGCGGGCCAGGTGCGCCCGCGCCGCCCAGGACCGCCAGTCGGGCACGGCCGGGTTGCGGTGGCCCATCCTGGCCTGGCGTTCCCCGCAGGTCAGCAGGTCGGCCAGCCCGCCGTCGAGGTCACCCCGGACGATCCGCGCGCGACCCCTGGCCAGCAGGTAGGGATTCCACAGGTAGGAGGCCTCCAGCGCGGGCGTCGGGGTGACCGCGTCCAGCAGCCTGGCCGCCTGCGCCGGGCGGTCGCGGTCGAGCAGCGACTCGGCGAGCAGGCCGAGCGGGACCAGGTGCGGGAAGCTGGTGACCTCGGCCGGGAGCAGGTCGAAGGTCGCGCGCACGGTGCGGATGGTGGCCCGCAGGTCGCCCTGGACGAAGGAGACCGCGGCCCGGCAGGTCAGCATGATCGCCCGGCCGAACCCGGAGTCCTCCCGCGCGATCGCGGCGTCGGCGCACTCGGCGGCCCGCTGGGTGTGCCCGGCCCAGAGCAGCGCCCAGACCGGGGCCGCCGCGGCGACTCCGTCGAGCGGGGTGGGGCTGGGGGCGAGGGCTTGGCCGGCCAGGTCGGCGGCGGCGGTGGCGGAGCCGCCGAAGAGGGCGGTGGCGAAGGCCAGCGCGCCGAGCAGCGACCGCTCACCCGCGCTGCCTGCCTCGCTGGCGGCGCTGGTCTCTCGCAGCCGCCACGCCTCCGCTCGAGCCTCGGGTGCGGTGTTGTCCTCCAGCACCGCCCAGGTCAGCCGCCGGGCGTCCAGCACCAGTGCCGCCTCGCGGTCCACCGGCCGCAGTCGCTCCGCCGTGCGCGCCAGCACCCGCACCGCCTCGTCCACCCTGGACTCGCGGACCAGGTTGTCCCCCAGCACTTCCGCCACCTCGCGGCACCGGGCCGGTTCGGTCAGCTCGTCCAGTGCCAGCGCCAGGTAACGCGCGCCGGCCGCCGGGCGCACCATCGACTCCGCCATGCCCAGCGCCACCAGCACGTCCAGCCGTTCCTCGCCCGGCGGCGGTTCGGCCAGCGCGCGGCGCAGGTAGTGCGCGGCGGCCTCCGGGGCCCCGCGCAGGGTGGCCTGGTCGGCGGCCGCGCGCAGGGTTCTGGCCTGCCAGGTCACGCCTGACGGGGGCAGGCGGACCAGGTGGGCGGCGACCTGTTCCGCCGGGGCGCCTGCCGCGTCCAGCAGCCGGGCGGCCTCGCGGTGCAGCTCGCCGCGGCGCGTGGCGGGCACGCCCTGGTAGACCGCCTCCCGCAGCTGCGCGTGCGACCAGCGCAGCGCGTGCTCGGCGAGCAAACCCAAGACCCGCAACTCTTCCGCGCACCGCCCGGCCCCTTCTTCGTCCACTGTGGACAGTTCTGCGGGTAGTGCGATGTCCGGTGCCTCGCCGAGCACGGCCAGCGTCTCGGCGAAGCGCCGGATCTCCGGCGGGAACCCGGACAGCCAGTCCAGCACCGAGCGTCCGAAGGCCTGCCCGGTGAACCCGGCCGGGGCCGCCGCCCGCCGCAACAACACCGCCAGCAGCGGGTTGCCGCCGGTGAGCTGGTGGCTGCCGGGTACGGCGCTGCCGACCAGCCGCGCCGCGGCCGGCTCGCTCAGCGGACCCAGGGCTAGCTGGGCGCAGTCGTCCGCGGGGTCGCCGGGTTGCAGGATCAGTTGCAGCAGCCGCAGCTCGGGGTGTCTGCAGCGCAGGTGCGCGAGCCAGCGCAGCGAGGGCTCGTCGGCCAGGTGCGCGTCGTCGACCACCAGCACCAGCGTGCCGCCTGCCCGGTCGGCCACCGCGCGGGTGAACTCGCTCAGCCCGAGCGGCACCGCGAACGGGTCCCCGTGCTCCTCCAGGCTGGTCAGCACCGCGCGGGCGGCCCGCGCCTGTCCGGCGAACAACCCGTCCGCGTCCGCGCCGGCCAGCACCGGTTCGAACAGCTGCCGGACCACGCCGAAGGCGAACTCCCGCTCCAGCTCGTCGCAGCGGGCCCGCAACACCGGCACGCCCTGCGGCAGCCGCTCGGCCAGGAAGGTCCGCACCAGGCTGGTCTTGCCGATGCCGGCCGGGCCGGTCACGTACACGGTGCGGCCCGCGCCCGCGCGCACCAGCGCGAACTCGGCGGCCAGCCGGTCCAGTTCGGCGTCGCGTTCCAGCAGCGGGCCGGGCAAGTCCAGGTCAGACATGGTCACCGACCCTCGGTAGCTGCCCGCGGCCGCTGATGCCGAGCTTGCGGTAGGTCGTGCTCAGGTGCGTTTCCACGGTGCGCAGGGTCAGGTGCAGCTTCTCGGCGATGCGGCGGTTGGAGTACCCGGTCACGGCCAGCTCGGCCACCCGCCGCTCACCTCGGGACAGCGCCTGCAACCCGGCGGCCGGACGGCTCGGCGGCCGCCCACCCACGGCGATGAGCTGCTCCCGCGCGGTGGCGGCCAGGCCGCCCGCGCCGCAGCGGTTCGCGATGACCAGGGCCTGCCGGAACGCGGTCCGCGCGGAAAGCTGGTCGCCGAGCTCGGTCCGCAGCGTCCCGGTGTCCAGCAGCGCGGCGGCCAGCTCCAGCGGGGTGCTGGGACCCTCGAGCAGCCGGGAGGCCTCGCCGAGCAGGTCCAGCCCGGCCTGGCCGCCGGTGGCCAGCCCGAGCAGGCCCAGCGCCGACCCGACCGCGCGCGCCGTGCCCCAGCGCCGGGCCGCGGCAAGCGCTTCCCCAGCGACCTGGTGGGCCTGCTCGCGCTCGCCGAGGGTGAGCAGGGCGCGCACCGCCCAGTCGCGCCAGGGCACCATCACCGGGTTGTCGTGGCCCGCCTGGCGCAACCGCTCCCCGACCGCCAGCACCTGGTCCAGGCCCGCCCGCGTCGCACCGCGGATGAGCAGGATGCGGGCCTTGGCCAGCTGGCAGTACCCGTCCGCCTGCACCGCGGCCGAGGGCGCGGCGTGCGTGGCCAGCAGCTCCGCCGCCTCGACCACCCGGCCCTGGTCGAGCAGGATCGAGCCGTGGATGCCCAGCTGCACCACCTGCTGGAACCCGGCCAGCTCCGCGGGCACCAGCTCATGGGTCTGCGCGACAAAATCGGCCGCTTCGGCCAGCCTGCCCGCGAAGTGGCTGATCCCGGCGCGCAACGCCAGGTGCAGCCCGAGCCCGATGATCGCGTGCGTGCGCCGCGCCCCGGCGATCGCCTGGTCCGAGAAGTGCGCGGCGAGCTCCAGCTCATCGGCCCAGGTCAGCACCGCGATGCTGGAACAGGTCAGCGGGTTGGCCAGCTCCGCGGCCGGGGTGGCCCGCAACGCTCGCCCGGCCAGCTCCGCCGTCTGCGCCGCCGAACCGTTGTAGAGCGCTTTCCCGTGTGCCAGCGCCACCAGCGTGACCCGTTCCCCCGGCGTCTGCCCGGTCAGCCCGGCCCCGTCGCTGGCCAGCACCTCGTCCCGGTGCTCGGCCGAGCAGTCCGCCTTCATCATCAGCTGGCGGCCACGCAGCACCTCGGCGATCTCCGGTTCGGCCGTCTCGGCCACCCGGCCGAGGACCTCGATCGCCTCGTCCTCCCGGCCACGTCCGGCCAGCAGCTCGGAGAGCACCGAGGCCACCCGGCAGGCGGTGGGCTGGTCCTGGATCTCCGGCAGCACCGCGCACAGCCGCTCGATGCTCGCGGCCGGATCCACGAATGCCGAGGCCAGGCCGTGCCGGACCCGCACCGCCACCCGGTCGGCCACCGGCGGCGGCTCGGCCAGCGCGCGGGCCAGGTGCTCGGCGGCCACATCCGGCGCGCCCCGGCCGATGGCCTGGGTGGCCGCGGCGGTCAGCATGCTCACCGTCCACGCATCCCCGGCGGGCGCGGCCTGGCGCAGGTGCGCGCACACCTGTTCCAGCGGCGCGCCGTCGTCGTTGAGCAGGGTGGCCGCCCTGCGGTGCCAGTGGCCCCGCCGCCGCGCCGAGAGCTGGGCGTAGACGATCTCGCGCAGCAGCGGGTGGCTCCACCGCAGCGGCGGTCCCTGGCGTACCAAACCCAGCTGCCGCAACAGTTCCCCGGCCCGGCGGCAGTCGGCCGGATCCACCTCGGCCACCCGCGCGAGCAGCCCGGGATCGGGGCACTCGCCCAGCACCGCGAGCGCGCCCGCGCAGTCCCGCCCGGTCTGGTCGAACTCCGCCAGCCAGTCCCGGATGGTCTGGGCGAACCGCTGCCCGGTGAACCGCGCGAGCTGCCACTCGCCCGTGGGATCCTCGGCCAGCACCCGCAGCAATGCCCGCAGCAGCAACGGATTCCCGCCGGTCGCCTGGTGACAGGCCCGGGCCAGCTCCGGCCTTGGCGGTTCCGGCAACGTCTCGGACAGGCAGCGGGCCAGTGCCGCCTCGCTGAGCAGGCCGGGCCGGATCAGCACGCAGTGCGGGTCGGTGGCCAGCGCGGCCAGCGGATCGGGCCATTCCACCCACTCGCCGAGCCGCCGGGTGAGCAGGAACAGCACTCGGTGCCCGGCCAGCCGCCTGCTCGCGTACCGCAGCCAGCGCGCCGAGGCCGCGTCCGCCAGGTGCGCGTCGTCCACCACGAGCACCAGCGGTCCGCGGCGGGCCAGGTGCGCGCACAGCCAGTACAGCCCGTGCAGCACCGCGAACGGCGCCTCCTCCGGTGGCAGCTCGCCGGCGGAGGCCGCGGCGGTGAGCACCCGCGCCGCGGGCTGCGCGGGTCCGGCGAGCAGTTCGGCCCGTGCCCCGGCATCGGCCAGCAGCGGCCCAAAAAGTCTGCGCACCATCCCGAAGGCGACTTGGCGCTCCCATTCCCCGCACCGCGCCCGCAACACGGTCACCCGGTCCGCCGGCAAGCCGTCGGCGAAATGCGCTACCAGACTCGTCTTCCCGATTCCGGCCGGACCCTCCACCAGCACCACCCGCGACTGCCCGGCCGCGGCCAGCGCCGCCTGTTCAGCCAGCTGAACCAGCTCACGGTCCCGGTCCAGCAGAACGGGGGAGGCACACGTTCCCATCAGCGCCCTTTCGATCTGCCGCGCGATTCTTCGCCAGGTTAACCCGTGAATGTGATGGACCTGTCACCGTGGTGTCGACCGGAAGTGCTAACCCGCATAGGGATAACTGATCCGGCGGTTGATTAGTCCGTTTTTATTTGGTCTTGAAAAAAGCAACGCGGGTTATTCAAAACGAAAGCATCTCTTCCGGCGGCCCGCGTCTAGCGATCGCTAGATCCGGTCTGGCGCCTTCTGGATGAGCGCCGAGAGCCGGCGCGGGGAGGACTTGAGCACTCATGACGATCCTGGTTACCGGGGCGACCGGCACGGTGGGGCGACAGATCGTGGGCCAGCTGGTGGCCGCGGGGCACCGCGTGCGGGCGCTGACCCGGCGGCCGGAGCAGGCCGGGCTGCCCGCCGAGGTGGAGCTCGCGCGTGGCGACCTGTCCAACCCGGCCAGCGTGGAGCCCGCCCTGGAGGGGGTCACCGGGCTGCACCTGATCACCGTGGACGGCGAGGGCGTGCTGCAGACCGGCGAGGAGCTGGTGGCGCTGGCCAAGCGGGCCGGGGTGCGGCGGGTCAGCGTGCTCAGCGGCTGGGAGGAGAGCAGCGTCGAGCGGGCGCTCAACGCCAGCGACCTGGGCTGGACCTGGCTGCGGCCGGTGGAGTTCATGGCCAACGCCACCGAGTGGGCCGAGGAGATCCGCACCGAGGGCCGGGTCCGGCTGTTCGGCAACGAGCCCAGCGCGGCGGTGCACGAGGCCGACATCGCGGCGGTGGCGGTGGCCGCGCTCACCCAGGACGGGCACGCCGGTCAGACCTACCCGCTCACCGGTCCCGAGGCGCTCACCGCGACCGAGCGGATCGAGTGCCTGGCCACCGCCATCGGCAAGCCGATCGAGGTGGTGCACCTGACCGAGGCGCAGTACCGGGAGCAGCTGGCCTCCTTCGGGTTCGACGAGGGCTACATCGACTTCGCCATCCACCTCGGCGCCAACCCGCCGGAGATCGGCAAGCACCCGCTGCCCACGGTCGCCGAGGTGGCCGGGCGGCCCGCGCTGACCTTCGCCGAGTGGGCCGCCGCGAACGCCAAGCTGTTCCAGGCGTAGGGGAACCGGTGACCTTCACCCCCTTCCGCATCGCGGTTCCGGAGGCGGATCTGGCCGACCTCCGGAACCGGCTGCTGGCCACCCGCTGGCCGGCCGAACTGCCCGGCGTCGGCTGGGCCCGCGGCGTGCCCCTGGACTACCTGCGGGAGCTGGCCGAGTACTGGCGCACCGGCTACGACTGGCGGGCGCACGAGTCGGCGCTCAACGAGCACCCGCAGTTCACCACCGTCATCGACGGGCAGACCGTGCACTTCCTGCACATCCGCTCGGCCGACCCGGCGGCGACCCCGCTGGTGCTGCTGCACGGCTGGCCGGGCTCGTTCGTGGAGTTCCAGGACGTCATCGGCCTGCTCACCGACGCCTTCCACCTGGTGATCCCGTCCCTGCCGGGCTTCGGCTTCTCCGCACCGCTGGCCGAGCCGGGCTGGTCGCCGCGGCGGATGGCGGGCGCGTTCACCGAGCTGATGGCCAGGCTGGGCTATCAGCGTTACGGCGTGCAGGGCGGGGACTCCGGTTCCTGGGTCGGCCCGGAGATGGGCAGGCTGGCCCCGGAGCGGGTGCTCGGTGTGCACCTGAACGCGATGATGTCCTTCCCGAACGGCGAGGAGGGCGAGTTCGACGACCTGAGCGAGGCGGACCTGGCTCGCTGGGCCGCGATGCAGGAGTTCAACGACGGCTACCTCCAGGTCAACTCCAAGCGCCCGCAGACGGTGGCCTACGCCCTGCACGACTCCCCGGCCGGGCAGCTGGCCTGGATCGTGGAGAAGTTCAAGGAGCTGACCGCGCCGGCGGCAGGTCTGCCGGAGGAATCCGTTGCCAGGGACCGGATGCTGACCAACATCAGCCTGTACTGGCTGACCGGCACCGCGGGCTCGGCCGCCCAGATCTACTACGAGAGCATGGCGGCCGGCGCTTTCGGCGAGACGGTGAGCGGGGTGCCGACCGCGGTGCTGCTGTCCACAATGGACGTCACGATCCGGCCGTGGGCCGAACGCGACCACCACATCGTGCGGTGGACCGAGACCGACCGCGGCGGGCACTTCCTGGCCATGGAACAACCGAGGTTGTTCGCCGCGGATGTCCGGGAGTTCTTCAGCCAGTTGCGCTGACCACCCCGCCTGCGCGCGCTTACAACCGCCAGGTCACCGGGGTCGCCGGGCGGTAGCGGCAGATCGAGCCGGTGAACACCGAGGCGCGCAGGTGCGCGGCCAGCTCGGGATGGCTGGAGTCCAAGCGGCGCAAGGTGTCCCGGATGCGGTTGGTGACCGCCTTGCGGGCGCGCTCGGCCTCGTCGCCGAGGCGGCGGGAACGGCCGAGCAGGCCGGTGGCCGCGCGGAGCTCGTCGATCAGCGCCTGCCGTTCCCGTTCCAGGCGTTCGGCGCGGGCGTCGTCGAGGGTGTCCTCGATCTCTTGATCCAGGGCGGCCAGGCGGGTCCGGTAGGCCGCTTTGGCGGTGTCGTCCAGGACCGGGTCGCTGCCCAGGGCGGGGGTGGTGGCGCCGGGGGAGAGCAGGTGCACGGCAGGGGCTTCCCGGTCGGGCGCGTTGAGCAGGTGGTGCAGGTCCTGCAGGCCCTTGGCGTCGGGCAGGTGGGTGGTGTGCCCGGCGAAGGTGAGCTGCCAGCCGGTGGGGGAGCGGCGGAAGACGTTGTCCGGGGCCGGGGCCGGGGCCGGGGCAGGGTCGCTGGGGTGTCCGGCGTGGGCGGGGCCGGCCGCGGGCGCGGTGTGGTCGCGCGGGGGTGCGGCCACCGGTTGCGGCAGGGTCATGCCGAGTCCGGCGGCTTCCTGCTCCGCTTCGGCGAGCAGTGCCGTGCCGGACGGTTCTCCTTGCGCGAGCAGGGCGTGGGCCAGGTCGGCGCGGGCCTCGGCGGCCCACGGCCGGGCACCCAGGGTGGTGGCGGCGGCGAGGGCGGCTTCGGCGTGTGCGGTGGCTTGCGGCCAGTCGCCCATGGCGGTGCTGAGCTTGGCCAGCCAGGTGCGCACCGGGGCTTCCAGCACGACCGTGCCGGTGATCGCCCAGCGGTCGGCCTGCGGCAGCAGCTCGGCGTGGAGCTCGGCGAGCCGGTCCGGATCACCGGAGAGCAGGGCGGTCTCCACCCGCAGGCGCAGCCACAGCGCGGTGCTCCACCGGGACGGCGTGCCCTCCTCGGCCAGCAGGCGGGTGGCGGTGGCCAGGTCGCCGCGCCGGGTGGCGGAGAGGCCGTCGAGCAGCGGCATGAACCGCGGGTCCCGGCCGGCCAGCACGCGGTCGAGGTCGGTGAGATCGCCCTGGCGGACGGCGATGGCGGCCCGGTGCACGGTCCACAGGTCGGCCGCGGTGAAGTAGGGCTGGTCGCCGATGCCGCGGGCCTGGTCGGCGTGCGCGCGGGCGGCGGTGAAGTCACCGCGCAGGGTGGCCAGCAGGCACTGGGTGACCTCGGCCTCGTGCCGGTGCACCGGGAGCCCGCTCCGCTCGGCCATGGCCAGCAGCCTGCGGTGGTTGGCCAGGTGGGCCGGGTCGCCCAGCTCCAGGTAGGCCCCGGCCCGCCAGGCGGTGGCCTCGAAGGCCAGGTCCTCATCCTGGGTGCGCTGGGCCAGCTCCAGCAGCTCGGTGGTCAGGTCCAGGCGGGTGTGCACGGTGTCCATCGACCACAGGAAGCCCAGGTAGTTGAACAGGGCGAAGCGCAGCGCGTTGTCATCACCGGCCTGGCGGGCCAGGTCCGCGGCGTGCCGGGCCAGCGCGCCGGCGGTCTGGTCGTCCTCGGCGGGGGAGCCGGGCAGCAGCCTGGCGTGCGTCTCGCGGATGAAGGCCAGCTGGTCGGGATCGGCGCTGTCGTGGCGGGTCAGCCAGGTCAGGGTGAGCGCGGTGCGGGTCAGCAGGTCGGGGTCGTCCAGGTCGCGGGCGGTGGCCATCGCGGTGCGGAAGGCCGCGCGGGCGGTGCCCCGCTCACCGGCCAGGTGCGCCGACTCGCCCAGGTGCAGCTGGACCCGGTTGCGCTCGGTCTCCCGCGCGTGCGGCAGCGCGTTGCGGTAGTGCCGGGCGGCCTCGTCGAAGGCGAACCGGGCGGTGGCGTCCTGGGCGGCCCGCAGCTGGTGCCGCAGCACCTCGGCCGAGGGCAGCGCCGCCGCGCCGTGGTGGGCGTGGTGGGCCAGCTCGGCCGGCATCAGCAGCTCGTGCGCGATCTCGGCGCGGATCACCGCGGCATGCCGCTCGGCAGGTGTGGACAGTCCACTTCGGACGGTGTCGCGCAGCAGCTCGTGCTGGAACCGCACCTGCTCGCCCTCGGCCCGGATCAGCCGCGCGACCAGCGCCTGGTCCAGCAACCGGGCCACCGGCAGCCCGGGGTGCAGCGCGGCGAGCAGGTCGCGGTGCGCGCTGCGGCCCAGGATCGCCACCGAGCCGAGCAGGTCCACCACCTGCTCCGGCAGCCGGGACAGCCTGCGCCGCAACAGGGCGGTGATGCCGGGGTCCAGGGTGTCCAGCGAGCTGCCGCCCTGCCACAGCCGGGCGGTCTGCTCGACGAAGAACGGGTTGCCCTCGGTGCGCCGGTGGATCCGGGTGACCAGCTCGGCCTCGGGGTCCAGGCCGGTGGTGCGCTGGATCAGCTCGCCGACCGCCTGCTCGTTCAGACCGCCCAGCGGCAGCTGGACTGCCTTGGCGGACAACGCGGGCAGGGTGCCGGCCAGCGGGTGGCCGGGGTCGTTGACCTCGCCGTCCCGGTAGGTGGCCACGATGGCCAGCGGGGTGCGCGCGCTGTGCTGGACCACGAACTCCAGCAGTGCCACCGAGGCGGCGTCGGCCCAGTGCAGGTCCTCCAGCACCAGCAGCACCGGGGTCCGCGCGGCCAGCGTGGTCAGCAGCCCGGTGAGCGCGTCGGCCAGCGGGAACGCCGCCGGTTCCCGCTCACCCAGCAACGCCTCCAGGGCCGGTGCGGCGGCCGCCCACTCGGCGGGGGTCGCGGCAGCGCGCAGGGCACGGCTCACCTGCACCCACGGCCACCGGTCCGGCACACCGGCGTCGCCCCAGCACGCCCCGGTGAGCACCAGCGCGCCGGTCTCCGCGGCCACCGCGCTGACCAGGCTGGTCTTGCCGATCCCCGCCTCCCCGGTGACCAGGGCGAACCCTCCGCCGCGCACGAGCGAGCACAGGGTGGCCGAGGCCGTGTCGCGACCGAGCAGCTCTGGGGTGAACACGCTCCCATTATCGCGGAACAGCGACGACGGCGGAATCTTGACCTGTTTGTTTCCCCGCCGGCCGGGCGCGGATATCTTTTCCGTGAATTCGACGGAACGGGGTGCGAGCGTTCGCTGTCTCGCGGTCATCCGATTGTCGGATGACTCGTCGCGCCTGGTAGACCGCCCGCCGCTGTCGTTTCGCGCACATCCAAATTCTGGATGCGGGTGTCGTGACAATTGCCCACCGGCTATCGTTGCCGGTCGGTAGCGGGGGTGCCAAAAGGCTTCTGGCACTGGCCGCGATTTCCGGTCCGGTCCTGCCGTACACTAACTCGTCACGACGGGACGGTCACAGGAAGGACGGTAGGTGCCGCGGCCAGAGCTGCCAGTGGATCCGGACGCCGGCGAGTTGCAGCGTTTCGCCTACGAGCTGCGGCGGTTGCGGGAGAAGGCGGGGAACCCGTCCTACCGCGACCTCGCCCGGGTGGTGCACTACTCGGTGAGCACGCTCTCCGAGGCCGCGCGCGGCCGCCGGCTCCCCAGCCTGGCGGTGACCCTCGCCTACGTCCGCGCCTGTGGCGGCCGCGAGGAGGAGTGGGAGCAGCGCTGGCGGGAGCTGGCCAAGGAGATCGACCTCGGCGCGCTGGCCGGGCTGGAGCCTGAGGCCCAGGACTCGCCCTACGTCGGGCTCACCGCCTTCGGGCCGGGGGACGCGGATCGCTTCTTCGGCAGGCAGACGCTGATCGACCAGGTGCTGGACCTGCTCGCGGCGCGGCCGCTGGTGGTGGTGGTCGGGGCCTCCGGTTCCGGCAAGTCCTCGCTGCTGCGGGCCGGGGTGCTGCCCAGGCTGACCGAGGGCGTGCTGCTCACCCCTGGGCCGCATCCGATGGACGAGGTCGCCTTCCTGCTCGACGACGCGCGGCCGGCCGAGGGCGAGCTGGTGCTGGTGGTGGACCAGTTCGAGGAGCTGTTCACCCGCTGCCACGACCCGGCCGAGCGGCAGCGCTTCGTCACCGCGCTCACCTCGGCCGCGGCCACCACCGGCGGCCGGATCAAGGTGGTGCTCGGGCTGCGCGCGGACTTCTACGCGCACTGCGCCCGCTACCCGGAGCTGGCCGAAGCCTTGCAGGACGGGCAGATCCTGGCCTCGCCGATGACCGCGGAGGAGCTGCGGCAGGCGATCACCCGGCCCGCGGTCAGCGCGGGCTGCGCGGTGGAGACCGCGCTGGTCGCCCGGCTGGTCAGCGAGGCGGCCGGGCAGCCAGGGGTGCTGCCGCTGCTCTCGCACGCGCTGGTGGAGACCTGGCGGCGGCGCCGCGGCAACACCCTCACCCTGGCCGGTTACGAGGCCAGCGGCGGGATCGAGGGCGCGATCGGGCAGACCGCGGAGACCGTCTACAACAGCTTCACCGAGGCCCAGCAGGACCTGGCCCGGCAGGTGTTCCTGCGGCTGATCGAGCTCGGCGAGGGCACCGAGGACACCAAGCGCCGGGTCTCCCGCGCCGAGCTGGACACCGGCGAGGACGACCTGACCGTGGTGCTGGAACGGTTGGCGCAAGCCAGGTTGCTCACCCTCAACCAGGACAGCGCGGACCTCGCGCACGAGGCGATCATCCGCTGCTGGCCCAGATTGCGGGAATGGCTGACCGAGGACCGGGACGGGCTGCGCACCGCGCGCAGGCTTGGCGAGGCCGCCGAGGAGTGGGAGCGGCTGGACCGCGATCCCGGCGCGCTCTACCGCGGCGCACAGCTCGCCCTGGCCACCGACTGGGCCCAGCGCGGCCGGGACCGGCTGCTCAACCACCGGGAGGCCGACTTCCTGGCCGCCAGCACCGCCGCTGAGCAGAAGGAGGTGAGCGGCAGGCGGCAGCGGGACCGGCGGCTGCGGCAGCTGGTGGCGCTGCTGACCACGTTGCTGCTGCTGGCCGGCGCGGCCACCGGGTACGCGGTGTGGGCCCAGCAGGAGGCCACCGCGCAGCGCACCGCCGCGCTGGCGCAGAAGGCGGTGGTGCAGGCCGAGGCGATCCGGGCCAGCAACCCGGCGCTGTCCTGGCAGCTGCGGCTGGCCGCCTACCGCACCGACGGCTCGCGGGAGGCCGCCGACAGCGTGCGCGGCACCTCCGCGGAGGCCTTCAGCACCAGCATCACCGCGCACAGCAGGGCCACCTCGGCCACCCTGTTCCACCCCACCGAGCCGATCCTGGTCACCGCGGGCGCCGCCGATGACAAGGTGGTGCGGGTGTGGGACGTGCGGGACCGGAACCGGCCCCAGCTGCTGTCCACAATGGAGGGTCATCTTTTCGGGCTGCACAACGCGGAGTTCAGCGCTGACGGCAAGATGCTGGCCACCGCGGGCCTGGACCGCAACATCCGGCTGTGGGACCTCACCGATCCGCGTCGCCCGCGTTCGCTGGCCCTGCTCGCCGGGCACAGCAGCACCGTCCAGGACGTCTCCTTCAGCGCCGACGGCCGGGTGCTGGCCAGCGTCGGGACGGAGAAGACGTTGCGGCTGTGGGACATCGCCAACCCCGAGCAACCGCAGCAGCTCAGCGTAACCGAGGCGCACACCGACCTGGTGCACGGACTGGACTTCAGCCCGACCCGTCCGCTGCTGGCCACCGCGGGCTGGGACGGCGTGGTCAAGCTGTGGGACGTGCGCGATCCGCGCCGCCCGCGCCAACTGCCCTTCCCCGGCAGGCACGCCGACGGCGCGCAGGACGCGCTGTTCAGCGCGGACGGGAACCTGCTGGTGACCACCGGCAGCGACCGGTTGATCAAGCTGTGGGACGTGCGCGACCCGGACCGCCCGGTCGAACTGTCCACTGTGGCCGGTCACCTGGACTCGGTGCACGCGGTGGCCTTCGCCCCCGGCGGCCGGGCGCTGGCCACCAGCAGCGCGGACTCCTCGACCCGGCTGTGGGACATCACCGACCCCCGCCAGGTGCGCGAGCTGGCCGTGCTGCGCGGGCACACCGACGCGACCTGGCGTGCCTCGTTCAGCCCCGACGGCATCACCCTGGCCACCAGCAGCGACGACCACACCGTGCAACTGGCCGACCTGCGCCGCCAGGGCCTGCCCCAGCACGAGGACGCGGTGACCACGCTGGCCTTCACCCCGGACGGCAAGACGGTGGTCACCGGCGGCCGGGACCGCATGGTCAACCTGTGGCAGGTCACCGGGGACGGCCTGGTGGAGCCGGTGGCCCGGCTGAACCAGCACCAGGGTCCGCTGGAGACGGTGGCGGTGAGCAAGGACGGCAGGTACCTGTTCACCGGCGGCCTGGACCGCGTGGTCAAGATCTGGGACCTGGCCGATCCGGCCCAGCCCAAGGAGCTCTCCACCCTGACCGGGCACGAGAACGCGATCGGCTCGGTGGACGTGCACCCCGACGGCACCCTGCTCGCCACCGGCAGCTGGGACAACCGGGTCGGCCTGTGGGACATCCGCGACCCGGCCAAGCCCGGCAGGCCGCTGATGCTGGTCGAGCACGGGGTCGACGTGCTGGAGGTGCAGTTCAGCCCGGACGGCAAGCTGCTGGCCTCGGCCGGGATGGACGGCGTGGTCCGCCTGTGGGACCTCACCGACCGCGGCGCGCCCAAGGAGGTCAACGCCCTGCGCGAGCACCCCGGCGGCGCCTACCGGGTCACCTTCAGCCCGGACAGCACCAAACTGGTCACCCTGGGCGGCGACCGCAAGGTCCGCCTGTGGGACATCACCGACCCGGCCAACGAAGAGGCACTGGCCGAGGTCGGTGACTCCAGGACCACCGTCCAGTCCGTCACCTTCAGCCCTGACGGCCGGACCCTGGCGCTGGCCGGGAACGAGCGGGCCATCCGGCTGTTCGACCTGGCCGACCCGCGCGCGCCGAGGGAGTACGCGGCGCTGCGCGGGCACGGCGAGACGATCCAGCAGATCCGGTTCAGCCCGGACGGCAGCCGGATCGGCAGCGTGGGCAGCGACCGGACACTGCGGATATGGGACATCGACGTGGAGCGGTCGGCGGCGCGGATCTGCGCGATGGCGTATCCGCGGATCACCGAGCAGGAGTGGGAGAAGTACCTGCCGGGACTGGAGTTCCGGCCGCCCTGCCCGGAGTGACCCGGGTGCGCGGTCAGGCCTCGACCGGGGCGCGCCGGGTGCGCGCCGACCGGCGGATCCCCGCGCCGACCGCCAGCAGCCCCAGCGCGATCAGCACGATCTCCGTCCACGGCCCCAGCCGGTCGGCCACCGTGACCGAGCTGCGCAGCGGCAGCGTCTCGGTCAGCGAGCCCGAGGTGTACATCTCCAGCGACTGGGTCACCGTGCCGTCCGGCCGGACCATGGCGCTGACGCCGCTGGTGGCCGCGACCACCACCGCGCGGCCGTGTTCCACCGCGCGCAGGCGGGCCATGGCCAGCTGCTGGTAGGTCATGTCGCCGCGGCCGAACCAGGCGTTGTTGGTCGGCACGATGAGCAGCTGGGCGCCCTGGTCGACGTTCTCGCGCAGGACGTAGTCGTAGGCGACCTCGTAGCAGATGGCCACGCCCAGCGGAGCGCCCGCGACGGTGAGTGGGCCGGTGCGGGTGCCCGCGACCAGGTCGGGGACGTCGACGAAGGGGGTGATCAGGCGGGCCAGGTCGCGCAGCGGGATGAACTCGGAGAACGGGACGAGCTGCTGTTTGGTGTAGCGGGGGCCCTGGCCGGTGGCCGGGTCCCAGCTGACCACCGCGTTCTCCTGGCCTGCCGGGGTGCGGTACAGACCGCCGATCAGGGTGGGCACGCCGAGGCCGGCCACGGCGGCGTCCAGGACCGGGTCGGGGCCGTTGATGCGGGTGGTGGACTCCGGCCACACCACCAGGTCCGGCTTGGGTGAGGCGCCGGTGCGGATGCTCTCGGCCAGGATCCGGCTGGCTTCCAGGTGGTTGCGGCGGATCGTGGGCAGCTCGCTGAGCAGGCCGATCCCCGCGTCGGGGGCGTTGCCCTGGACCAGGGCGACCGTGCGGGTGCCCTGTTGCGCCTCGACCCCGACCAGCGGCCAGGCGGCCAGCGCGGCGACCACCGGCAGCACCACCGGGGCGGCGGTGGCGAGCCAGCCGCGGACCGAGAGCCGGGTGCGGGCCCGCAGGATCAGCGCGGCCAGGCCGAAGCCGGTCAGCGCGACCGCGAAGGTCACCAGTGGCACCCCGCCGACCGCGGCCAGTCCCAGCAGCGGCCCTTCGACCTGGCCGAAGCCGAGCTTGGCCCATGGAAAGCCGCCGTAGGGGACCCGGCCGCGCAGGGCCTCGGAGAGCACGATCAGCGCGGCCAGCCACACCGGCCCGCCGGGCGGGCCCGCGACCAGCGGGAACAGCGTGGTGACCGCGGCGATGTAGAGCGCCATCAGCAGGCTCAGGCCCAGCCAGGGCCAGGGGCCGAACTCGCGGCCGAGGAAGTCCTGCAGCCAGAACAGGTGCAGCAGGAAGAACGTGCTGGCGAAGACCATGCCGTAGCCGGCGGCGGCCCGTTTGCGGCGCTCGTGCAGGACCAGGCCGAGCACGGCGAGCGCGACCGGCGCCAGCCACCAGCTCCGGTATGGCGGGAAGCTGAGGTAGAGCAGCACGCCGGCGAGGATCGCGGCCGGCACGCGCAGCAGCCAGGCGCGGTGGTCGCGGGCGGGTGCGGGCGTGCCAGGAGAGGCCGACCTCGTGCGTCTCAACCCGGCAACCACACCGGCCACCTCCTCCTCCGAGCTCCGGTGACGATCTCAGCACGCCGGAACCGGGCCGACCACACCGGGGCACGGCAAGCGGCCCGTGCGTGGTTGGACGCACGGGCCGCTCTCCCCCTGCCCGGAGGAGCCTTGGTCAGGCGAAGCAGAACGCCTGGTTGGCGCCGAAGCTCCAGCACTGCACCTGTTTGGTGGTCGAGTTGCTGTTGCCGGTTTTGTCGGTGACGGTCAGCTTGATCGTGTAGCTGGCCTGCTTGGCCGGGTAGTCGTTGGCCGCGGTGACGCCGGTGCCGGTCTTGCCGTCGCCGAACTCCCAGGCGTAGCCGCTGATGTCGTTGTCGGGGTCGGTGCTGCCGGAGCCGTCCACCGAGCAGCGGTTGCGCTGGCAGGAGACGGTGAAGGAGGCGGCGGGCGGCTGACCGGCCGGGGGCTTGCCGGCGCGGACGGCCTTGGTGACCGGGGCGGAGGTGGCGCCCTTGTCGTCGGTGACGGTCAGGGTGACCCGGTACTCACCGTCCTTGCCGTAGGTGTGCGCGGGCTTGACGCCGTCACCGGTGTTGTTGTCGCCGAAGTCCCACTTGTAGCTGGCGATGCTGCTGCCGCCGGTGCCGGGCTTGGAGGCGGAGGCGTCGAAGGAGCAGGTCAGCGAGCTGGCGCAGTCGCCGGTGAACTCGGCGGTCGGCTTGCCGGGCTCGGTGCCGCCGCCGAGCTTGCTGACGTCGAGGAACTTGTTCGGCGAGCCGGGGCCGGGGTTGCGCACCACACCGGACTGGGCGTTGTTCACCAGCGCGTCCCTGACCTGCTGCGGGCTGGCGCCGGAGTTGCCTGCCAGGTACAGCGCGGCGGCGCCGGTGACGTGCGGGGCGGCCATCGAGGTGCCCTGCATGCCCTTGCTGCCGGTGTTGCTGGAGTTGCTGGCGGAGTCGATGTTGGAGCCGGGCGCGTAGATGTCCACGCAGGTGCCGTGGTTGGAGTAGCCGGCCTCGTTGTTCTGCTCGTCCTGGGTGGCCGCCACGGTGATCACCTCCGGCACCTTGGCCGGGCTGACGTTGCAGGCGTCCTGGTTCTCGTTGCCCGCGGCCGCGACCCAGGTGATGCCGGCCGCGATGGAGTTCTTGATCGCCCGGTTGATGCCCTCGGGGTCCGCGCCCGCGCCGCCGGAGGTCCAGCTGGCGTTGGCCACCGCGGGCTTCTTCGCGTTCTGGGTGACCCAGTCGATGCCCTTGATCGAGGCGGCGTCCGGGCCGTTGCCGTCGCAGCCCAGCACCTTGACCCCGACGATGGTGACGTCCTTGGCCACGCCGTAGGCCTCGCTGCTGGAGGTGCCGCCGGTGTGCGTGCCGTGGCCCTGGTCGAACTGGCCCTTGCAGTCGTTGACGTTGTTGTCGTTGTCGATGAAGTCGTAGCCGGACTTGGCCCTGCCCTCGAAGGAGACGTGGTCGGTGTTCAGTTCGGTGTCGGTGTTGTAGACGGTGACCCCGGTGCCCACGTTGGGGTACTTGTAGGTGCCGTCGTTGGCCCCGTCGACCTGGTCCAGCCCCCACGGGGCGTTCGGCTGCTCCCCGGCGGGCGCCTTGACCGCGGCCGAGCGCACCCACAGCGACTGCTGCACGAACTCCACCCGGGGATCGGCCGCCAGCCGCTGGGCCTGGGCCGAGGACATCTTCACCGAGAACCCGCGCAGCGCCGCGGAGTAGGCGTAGCCCAGCTGGCCGCCGTAGCGCTGGGCGAGCTCGGCGGACTCCGCCTGGACCGAGGCCGCGGCCCCGGCGGCCAGCGAGGTCGCGCCGTGCAGGCCGACGATGTACTGACCGGGGATCGAGTCCGGCGCACCCGCGTTGAGCACCACGCCACGTGGCTCGGCCTGGGCCGCGTGGCCGGTCAGCACCAGGGCGGTGGCGAGCAGGAGACTTCCGAGTGTTCGCATGCCGTGCTCCGTTTTCATAGCAGGGAAACGGATGCACTGATCATGGTGAGGGGGTCGCGGGGGAACAATCCGAAGACCCATCCGTAGTGGTACGGATTTATTGCCGGGGTGCCTGCGCCAATCAGTCCTCGCGCAGCCGCCAGGCGGTGAGCGCGAGCCGGGCCCTGGTCAGTCCGGCGGGCTCGGTCAGCTCGATGCCCAGGGTCCGGCCGATCTGGGTGAGCCTGCGGGCGACGCTGCTGTGGTGCAGGTGCAGCGTGTCGGCGGCCTGGCGGACGGAACCGGTGGCGCAGTAGGCGTCCAGGGTGTCCAGGTCGTCTGCGGCGGTGGCCAGGCGGTCGATCGCGGCGACGTCCTTGTTGTCCCGCAAGGCTTCCTGGGGGATGTGCGCGAGCAGGGCCAGTGCGCCCAGGTCGTCGTGGTGCACCACCGGCTGGCGGTCGCTGGTGAAGCGCAGCGCGGTGCGGGCCTGCCGCCAGGACCGGTCGGGGCGGTCGGCGGCGCCGATGCCCGCGCGGGTGTCGGCCGGGAAGCGGGCCGGGTCCACGGTGGGGGCCAGGATGACGCCGACCTCGGCCAGTGGCGCGGCCTTCACCGGGTGCGCGGGACAGACCAGGCCGCCGATCCGGTCCAGCGGGCGGGGCGAGCGGACCGCGATGGCGCGCAGCGGCCGGTCGGCGGGGAAGCCGAGCAGGCGCAGGGCGCGGGACCTGGCCGCGTCGTCGGTGTCGGGGCTGATCACCAGTTCGATCAGGGCCGGGTCGGCCATGGTGGTGCTGGCCGGGCCGTAGCGTTCCAGCACCGCGGCCGCGCCCAGGGCCAGGCGGTCCAGCAGCAGCTCGTCCAGGGGACCGGGCGGGGCGGGGCGTTCCAGCCAGACCGTGCCGATCTCCTCCTCGTCCAGGGTGATCGGCGTGCTGGTGGAGGCGGGCGCGGGCGGTGCGGGCGCCGGGCGGCCGTCCGGGCCGACCCTGATCACCCGGCCGGTGCCGTGCAGGCGGATCCCGGCCACGCACTCGGCCAGCGCGGCCGAGGCCCTGGCCAGCGCGGGCAGGTCGACCCGCCGGCGGATCAGGGTGTCGAAGTACATCACCACCCGCAGCGCGCCGCCCGCCTCCGAGTCCAGGTGCGACAGTCGCTGGGCCAGTGCCTCCATGCGCCGGAGGATAGCGACGATCGGCGCGTGCGGGTGGTGGAATGCGCGACGCCCGGCGGAGGATCTTGACGGGGGAGCCGGGCAGCATTCGGGGCATGGATCCCGAACTCGAAGCGTTCCTGCCCATGTTCCCGGTGTCCGACCTGTCCGATCCGGTCGCGGCGCGGGCGAAGCTGGCCGGGGTGATCGCCTCGGTGCCGCCGCCGGACACCTCGGAGCTGGTGGTCGAGGACCACCTGGTGCCCGCGGATCCGCCGGTGCCGGTGCGGGTCTACCGGCCGCCGCACGCCAGGGGCGCGGTGATCTGGCTGCACGGCGGCGGTTTTGTCATGGGGGATGTGCACACCGAGCACCCGTGGGCCGCCCGGCTCGCGGACAGCTCCGGCGAGATGGTCATCTCGGTGGGCTACCGGCTGGCCCCGGAGCACCCGTTCCCGGCCGCCCTCGACGACGCCTACGCGGTGCTGGCCTGGGCGAGCGAGAACGCGGACCGGCTGGGCATCGACCCCGGCCGGATCGCGGTCGGCGGGCACAGCGCCGGCGGCGGCATCGCGGCCGCGGTGGCCCTGCGGGCGCGCGAGGAGCAGCGGCTGCCGGTGTGCTTCCAACTGCTCAACCAGCCCGCGCTGGACGACCGGCAGGAGAGCTGGTCAGCGCGCACCTTCACCGACACGCCCTGGTGGAACCGGGCCAAGAGCACCGCGGCCTGGGCGCACTACCTGGGCGGCGCGCCCGCCTCGCCGTATGCCGCCCCGGCGCGGGCCGCCGATCTGACCGGGCTGCCACCGGCCTACCTCGCCACCGCCGAGCTGTGCCCGAACCGGGATGAGGACATCGCCTACGCGCTGCGCCTGTTGCAGGCCAACGTGCCGGTCGAGCTGCACCAGTGGTCGGGCACCTTCCACGGCTCGCACGCGCTGATCTCCGCGGAGATCTCGCAGCGGCAGAACGCCGAGCTGGCCGGGGCGCTGCGCCGGGCGCTGGCCGGATGAGCGCGATGCCGGAAACGACCCCCGGCGTGGCCGCGTTGCCGGAAACGACCCCCGGCGTGGCCGCGTTGCCGGAAACGACCCCCGGCGTGGCCGCGTTGCCGGAAACGACCCCCGGCGTGGCCGCCTTGCTGCGCCCGTACCTGGGCGGTTTCGCATTTGTCCTGCTGTCCCAGCTGATCGGCGCGGTCGCGGGACTCGCCCCACTGCTGGCGGTGGTCGAACTCGGCCGGGTGCTGCTCTCGCCGGGGCCGGTCGACCACGGGCACGTCTGGCTGGTGGTGCTGCTGGGCGCGGCCGGGATGTTCGTGCGGCTACTGGGCACCGCGGCCTCCTCCGGGGTCGGGCACCTGCTGGACGGGCGGGTGCAGCTGGCGTTCCGGCGGCGGCTGGCCACGCACCTGGGGCGGGTGCCGATCAGCTGGTTCGCCCGGCGCCGCAGCGGTGAGCTGGCCACGGTGGTGGAGCAGGACGTGAGCGCGATGCACCCGCTGATCGCGCACGTGCCGGGCGAGCTGGTCTCCGCGTTCGTGGTGCCGCTGGTGTCGCTGTTCTACCTGTTCACCGTGGACTGGCGGCTCACGTTGATCACGTTGATCCCGCTGGGCGTGGCGGTGGCGCTGATCCCGCTGCTGTCGGCCCCGTCCCTGCGGCGCGCGGAGGTGGCGCGGGACGCGGCGATGGCCCGGATCTCCAGCGCCGCGGTGGATTTTGTGCAGGGCATCGCGGTGGTCAAGACCTTCGGTGGCGGCGAGCGGGCGCACCACGAGTTCCGCGCCGCGGCCGAGGACTTCGCCGAGGTCCTGCGCCGCTGGGTGCGCGGGGCCTCCCGGATCGCCGCCGGACTCCAGCTGGCGCTCTCCCCGCCGTTCGTGCTGCTGGTGGTGCTCATCGGCGGCACCGCGCTGATCACCGACGGCTCGCTGGCCCCGGCCGACCTGCTGCCGTTCCTGTTGCTGGGCCTGGGTTTGACCGCCCCGCTGGCCGCGATCGGGCACGGCCTCGACCCGGTGCGGACCGCCCGGCGCGCCCTCGGCCGCATCCGCGACGTGCTCGCGGTGCCGCCGCTGCCGGAACCGGAGAACCCCGCTGCGCCGCAAGGACATCAGGTGGAACTCCGGGACGTGCGGTTCGGTTACGAGGCCGGGCACGAGGTGCTGCGCGGGATCGACCTGGTGCTCAGACCCGGCACGGTCACCGCGATCGTCGGGCCCTCGGGCAGCGGCAAGTCCACCCTGGTGCAGCTGCTGCCCCGGTTCTTCGACCCGGACCACGGCGCGGTCCTGCTCGGTGGGGTCGACCTGCGCGAGCTCGGCAGCCACCAGCTCCGTCGCCTGGTTTCCTTTGTCTTCCAGGACGTTCGGCTGTTGCGCGCCTCGGTGGCCGACAACATCGCGCTGGCGGTGCCCAGCGCCGGCCGCGCCGAGGTGGAGCACGCCGCCCGGCAGGCCCACATCCACGACCGGATCCTGGAGCTGCCGCGCGGCTACGAGTCGGTGATCGGCGAGGACGCCGGGCTCTCCGGCGGTGAGGCGCAGCGGATCGCGCTGGCCCGCGCGCTGCTCGCGGACGCGCCCGTGCTGGTGCTGGACGAGGCCACCGCCTTCGCCGACCCGCGCACCGAACGGGCGGTGCGCCACGCACTGTCCACAATGGCCAGTGACAGGACGCTGCTGGTCATCGCGCACCGCCTGGAGACCGTGGTTGAGGCCGACACCGTGGTGGTGCTGGACAACGGCACGATCGCCGAACAGGGCAGCCCGGCGGAGCTGCTGGCACAGAACGGAAAGTTCGCCGAGTTCTGGCGATCCCACCACGCCGCGACGGGAGACCGACGATGATCCGCACGATGTTGCGCGTGCTGGGCGAGGAACACGCCCGCCCGCTGCGCCGCACGGTGGCGCTGATGACGGCCACCGCGGTCGCCGAGGGCCTGTCCTACGCGCTGCTGGTCCCGGTGCTGCGCGCGCTGTTCAGCGAGGATCCCGGTTCCGCCTGGCCGTGGCTGCTCGCTTTTGGCGCGGCGGTCGCCGGGTACGCGGTGCTGCGTTACGTCGGTGACCTGGCCGGGTTCCGGGTCGGGATCTCGTTGCTGCGCGGGATGTACCGCCGCCTCGGCGACCACCTGGCCCGGCTGCCGCTGGGCTGGTTCACCGCGGGCCGGGTCGGCGAGGTGTCGGTGCTGGCCAGCCAGGGTGTGTTGCAGGCCATGGGAATTCCGGCGCACCTGCTGGGGCCGTTCATCTCCGCCAGCGTGACCCCGCTGACCATCGTGGTCGTGCTGCTGGCCTACAACTGGCAGCTGGGCCTGGCCGCGCTGCTCGCCGCGCCGGTGGTGGCCGCCACGCAGGTCTGGACCGGCCGGTCGATGGCCCGCACCGACGCCGAGCGCACCAGGCTCGGCGACGAGGCCGCCGCGCGCGTCATCGAGTACCTCCAGGCCCAGCCGGTGCTGCGGGCCGGTGGCCGGACCACCGAACGCTTCCGGCTGCTCGACGACTCGCTGCACGAGCTGCACCGCTCCTCCCGCCGCGCCGTGCTGTCCGTGCTGCCCGGCGTGGTGGGCCTGACCGTCACCGTGCAGGCGGTGTTCACCGCGCTGCTGGCCCTGGGCGCGCACCTCGCCCTCGGCGGGCAGACCGGGGTGGCCGAGGTGCTGGCGGCCCTGGTGCTGGCCGCCCGCTGCGCCGACCCGCTGCTCACCCTGACCGACCTGAGCGGCCAGCTCCGCGCCGCCCAGGTCGACCTGACCAGGCTGGACACCGTGCTGCACACCAAACCCCTGCCCCAAGCCAGCACACCGGTCGAGCCAGCCCACCACGGCCTGGAGCTCGACGCCGTCACCTTCCACCACGACAACCGCAAGGTCATCAACGACCTGTCGCTGACCGTGCCCGCGGGCCAGCGCCTGGCCGTGGTCGGTCCGTCGGGCGCGGGCAAGACCACACTGCTGCGCCTGCTCGCCCGCTTCTACGACGTCGACGCGGGCACGGTCCGCCTGGGTGGTGCGGACGTGCGCGAGATCGGCCCGGAGGCGCTGATGTCCCGGATCGCCATCGTCTTCCAGGACGTCTACCTCTTCGACGGCACCATCGAGGACAACATCCGCCTCGGCCGCCCCGGCGCCACCGAGGCCGAGCTGCGCGCGGCGGCGACCGCGGCCCGCCTGGACGAGGTGGCCGCCCGCCTGCCGAACGGTTGGTCGACCCAGGTCGGCGAGGGCGGCGCGCGCCTGTCCGGCGGCGAACGCCAGCGCGTCTCCATCGCCAGGGCCCTGCTCAAGAACGCGCCCATCGTGCTGCTGGACGAGGTGACCTCCGCCCTGGACCCGGTGAACGAGGCGGCCGTGCACGAGGGCATCCAGCGCCTGATGGCCGGCCGCACGGTGGTCCTGGTGGCACACCGGCTGAGCACGGTTCGCAGCGCCGACCGGGTGGTGTTCCTGGACGGCGGCCGGGTCGTGGAGTCGGGCAGCCACGAGGAGCTGCTGGCCAGGGGCGGGCGCTACGCCGGGTTCTGGGAGATCGCGATGACGCCGGGCTGACTCACCGGAAGTGACGACCCAGGCGATCGCACAGCTCGTCAATCTCCTGGGCGGTCACCCGCGGCGCGCCGGCCCAGTCGTGACTGTCCATCCAACCGATGTGCGCGGGCGTGCTGGGGTGGCGGGCGAAGACGTGCTGGTGGAAGTGCGCCACCCCGCGCCCGACAATGGCGGAGAAGACGAACTCGGGCGCCAGCTCGGCCCGAAGCGCCCGGGACGCCTGCCAGACCGCCTGCGCGACCGCGCCGACCTCCGCCGGTTCCAGTGTGTCAAGGGTGGGAGTGTGGCGGCGGGTCTCGACGAACAGGTAGCCGGGGAAGCCGGTGCCGGTGACGTCGGCGGCGCGGTGCGAGACCACGAGCAGCTCGGAAGCCCAGACCAGGGGAGCGGCCAGTGGACCGGTGCCGTGGTGCTTGGCGCAGATCAGGCAGTGCTCGGACGGTGACACAGTCCATGCATACACCACGGCCGAACGCGGGTTCCGGTAGCCGGCCAAAGTGACCGGAGCTCAGGGCGCTCAGCGGATTCGCCCAGGGAAGGGCTCGGTCATCTGCTCGCGCTCGGGGCCGTGATTGTGGCGGATGATCAGCTCGCACGAGGAGGAGCTGAAGTGGGCGCCAAACAATGGCAGCTTCCTCAAGTCCAATTGGGAGGCCGTGCATGCCTTGCGGCGCAAGATGCTGGTCTCTGCGGCCCGGTGCCGGATCAAGACGGTCGTAGTGATCATTGACCATAAGCAGGAGCGGGCGCTACGCCGGGTTCTGGGAGATCGCGATGACGCCGGGCTGACTCACACCACGGCCCGGCGCCGGAATGTCCGGACACTCGCCGGAGCGAAGATCAGCAGCGCCAGGCCCAGCGCGGCGAGGCAGAGCCACCCCGGCAGGTGCGCGATGTGCGGGGTGAGCGTGCCCCGGAGGCCTTCGCTGACGTAGGTCATCGGGTTGAGCGCGCAGAGCGCCTGGAACCACGGCACCGCGCGGAGTTCGCGGAACGGGAACTGCGCCGACCCGGTGAACAGCAGCGGTGGCATCACTAATGAGAAGGTCAGGCCGATCCGGGTCGGGGGCACCAGCGAGCCGATGGTGACCCCGACCGCGCCGCCGGTGAGCGCGCCGAGCACGGTGAAGGCCAGCGCGGCGGGCACCCCGGAGACCGGCCAGTCGAGCTCGCCGAGCACAACGGCGCCGACCGGCACCATCAGCACCGCGGTGATGACGCCGCGGGCCGAGGCGGCCACGATCCGCTCCGCCACGATCCAGGGCAGGCTCACCGGCGCGCGCAGGCGGTTCTCCACCGCGCGGGTGGCGAACTCCATGGCCAGCGGGAACGAGGCGTTCTGTGCCGAGGCGAAGAACGCGTTCAGCGCCACCAGGCCGGGCAGCAGCAGCTGGGCGTAGCCGGGCGGGGTGTAGCCCAGCGTGCCCAGCACCTTGCCGAAGACCAGCAGCAACAGCAGGGGCTGCATGAGCACCTGGGCCAGCACGCTGCCGAGCTGCCGCCGGATCACCACCAGGTCGCGCTCCAGCAGACCCCAGAACACCCGCAGCCGCATATGACAAGCTTACGCTTAATATAATCGCCTGTAAGGGTCACTCTTCCCGAATATAGGAAGTGCTAGCGTGGTTTCATGAGCGATGCCGCGACCACCGCCGACACCGTGCGCTGGGCGGTGTCCCGGCTGTCCTCGCGGTTGCGCGGCCAGCAGGCGGACGAGGCGAGGTCGCTGACCAGGGTTGGCGCGTCGGTGCTGGCGAACCTGCGGCACAGCGGCCCGCTGACGGTCACCGCGCTGGCCGCCATCGAGGGCCTGCAACCCCAGTCGCTGACCCGCGTCCTGCACGCGCTCGAAGCCGACGGCCGGGTGTCCCGCAGGCGGGACGAGCAGGACCGGCGGGCTCAGCGGGTGGAGATCACCGAGGCCGGGCACGCGGCGCTGCGGGAACACGTGCGCGCGGGCAACCGGTGGCTCGCCGAGGCGTTCGAGCAGGTGCTGACCCCCGCCGAACGGGAGATCGTGCGGGTGGCAGGCGAACTGCTGCTCCAGGTGGCCCGGCATGGCGAGCACGGGCCGGGCGGCGCCGGAGCGGCCCCGCCGCTGTGAGGCCGCGGACTCAGCCGGGCTTGCGGCGGTCCTCCGGCCGGAGCGTCGCCGTGCCCCGGTCCAGGTCGATGCCCAGTGGCGGTGGCGCGCCCTGGGCCTGGTCCTCGGCCATCATCGACATGGACTGGCGGTGTTCCAGCTCGGTCCGCTTGGTGCCGTAGAAGGTGGCGGTCAGCTCGTTGACGTAGGTGCCGGTCAGCGGGGTGCCGCGGCGGCGGTCGCGGCGGTGGCGCAGCAGCTCGTACACCCCGACCGCGACCATCAGCAGCACGAAGCCGGGCACCGTCCACAGCATCGCGTTCTCCACGGCTGGTTCAACGCCACCATCAGCGCGCTGGTTCCCCGGCCAGCAGCGGCAGTGGGGCGAAGGTGTGGTGCTGCCAGATCAGGCGGGACGCCTCCTCCGGGTAGGCGGTGACGGTGGGCTGGGCGTCGAAGACCTGGGTCAGGCGCTGTTCCGGGTCGTAGGCCGGCCAGCCGGGGTCGCCGTGAGTGGCGAAGGCGGTCCACGCGGCGCGCATCCGGGCCGAGAGCGGTTCGGCCTCGGACAGCTCGCCGCCGAGCAGCATCGCGGGCTGGCCCTGTGCCAGGGTGCCGAAGACCAGTGGCACGTCCAGGCCGTGGCAGGCGCCGAGCAGGCCGTCCATGCCGGGGGCGGGCCAGGTCAGCTCGTAGAGGTGGGCCCGGCCGCCGCCGACGGCCTGGGCGTGTGCCAGGCGCAGGGACGGCATCCGGAACAGCCAGTCGGAGTTGACCAGGTCGTACAGCTCGTCCGGGCCGGCCTGCGGATGGTGCTCGCGGTAGCGGGCCGGGCCGTCGGGGCCGGGGGCGAAGTGCGCCAGCGCGGTGGCCGCCTGTTCCTCGGTGACCTGGCCGAGCAGGCCGTGCACCAGGGCGAGCAGGCGGTCCTCGTGGCGGACGTGGCCCGCGATGAGCTCGACGTCCCGGCCCGCGCCCTCGGCCAGCGCCTGCCACGGGGTGACCGGCAGCAGGTCGCCGTCGACCACGGGCGCGAACGGGATCAGCTTGTGCGCGGCCTGTCCCCAGCGGTCAGCCCACTGGCCGATCTTGGCGATGACGGTGTCCCCGGCCGCGGGCAGCGTCAATGGGTCCACAGTGGACAGATCGGTGACGGTGGCCCGCAGTCCCAGTTCGGCGGCGCAGACCGCGGCGATGTCCGCGGCCAGCTCGGGAGTGAAGAAGGTGCCCTGCACGCTCTGCGCGATCGCCCGGTGGAACAGCCCGCGAGCCCGGGGCATCGCCAGCAGCGCCGCGACCGACCCGGCACCGGCGGACTGGCCGAAAATCGTTACCTGGTCAGGGTTTCCGCCGAAACTCCGGATGTTGTCGCGCACCCATTCCAACGCGGCCAGCTGGTCGAGCAGACCTCGGTTGCCCGGTGCGCCCTCGATCTGGGCGAAACCCTCGAAGCCCACCCGGTAGTTGAACGTCACCACCACCACGCCGCCGTCCCGCGCAAGCCGGGTGCCGTCGAACTCCGGCAGGCCGGCCATGCCGATGGTGTAAGCGCCACCCTGGATCCACGCCATGACCGGCAGATCCGCGCCGAGGCCGGGGGTGAACACGTTGACCGTCAGCCAGTCCTCGCCCGGCGTCTCCCCGGCCAGCGTGTCCATGCCGAACACCCCGGGCTGGGGCGGCGGCGGACCGTAGGACACGGCCTCGCGCACCCCGTCCCAGCCCCGCACGGGTTGTGGCGCGGCGAAGCGCAGCGCGCCCACCGGCGGCTCGGCGAACGGGATCCCGCGGAACACCTCCAGCCCCGCCTCCCTGGCCCCGCGCACCATCCCCGCCGTCGTGCGGACCTCGGTCATCGCCACTTCCTCTCGCCACGGCAGGACACCGTGGCGGATCATTCCCACCGCTTCGTGCGCAGCGCCAACCAATTACCCGGCCGCGTGCCCTTTCCGGCGTCCGCGCGGGCGGGCGTCCCTGCCTGATCGGGCACCCGAACCCCGGCGGCCGCCGATGGCCTTTCCCTTATCCTGGGCCCGTTTCGGCGACAGCGGAGGCCAGGCATGTCCGGGGGTCACTCTCGGTCCGGGTGGTGGTGGCTGGCCGGTGGCGGCCTGCTGGTCGCGGCCGGGCTGATCGCCGGTGGGGTGCTCTTCGGCGGGCCCGAGGTGCAGAAGCTCACCGCGATCGCCAGTCCGCTGATCGCGCTGGCCGCACTGGTGCCCAGTTACGTCGGCATGCGGCGGCAGCGCAAGAAGATCACCCCGGCGGACCGGGAAGCGGCGCTCGCCGACCTCGCCGAGGACCTCCGGCGGCAGTGGGCGGCCGAGGCCGCCGTGCGCGCGGTGCGGCGGCCCGCGCCGATCCGGGTGCGCTGGTCGGCCACCGGCCACCCGGTCGCCGCCTCCCCGGCCGCGGTGCTGGGCGCGGCCGCGGTGCCCAGCACACCGAGCAGGCTCAACCTCTCCGGCGATGTGGCGGATGTGGCGGCCAAGTACCGGAAACTGCCCAACCGGCAGCTGGTCGTGCTGGGCGAGCCGGGCGGCGGCAAGTCCACCATGGCCATGCTGCTCGTGCTGGACCTGCTCGCCGACCGGGAGCCCGCGGACCCGGTGCCGTTCCTGGTGAACCTGGCGCCGTGGCAGCCAGAGGAGGCGTTGCACGACTGGCTGGCCGGGCAGCTGGACCGGGCGCACTCGGGGCTGGGCGGGCGCGCGGAATGCCTGCGGTTCCTGGCTTCCGGGCGGGTGCTGCCGGTGCTGGACGGTTTCGACGAGCTGCCCGAGTGGCACCAGCAGGCCGCGCTGGCCGCCATCGACGAGGCGGTGGACGGCGGCAGACCGCTCATCCTCACCTGCCGCACCCAGGAGTACCTGGACCTGCTCACCCGCACCCGCTCGCCGCTGGCCAACGCCGCGGTGGTGGAGCTGGCCCCGGTCACCGCCGAGGACGTGCGCACCTTCCTGGACGTCAGCACGGACGCCCGGCCGCGCTGGCAGCCGGTGCTGGACCGGATCCGCGCGGAACCCGGCGGTGAGCTGGCGCTGGCGCTGTCCACCCCGCTGATGGTGTCGCTGGCGCGCACCGTCTACGCCGAGCCCGGCACCGAACCGGCGGAGCTGCTCGCGCTGCCGGACCGCGAGGCGGTGCAACGACATCTGCTGGAGGCCTTCGTCCCGTCGCTCTACCCCGAACGCGACTCCCGATATCCGGTCGCGGACGTGGTGGAGTGGCTGACGGTGCTGGCCTGCTACCTCGGCCACTGGGAGATCAACGGCATCGCGTGGTGGGAGCTGCACTACGCGCTGCCCCGGTTCCGGAGCTGGTTGCTCCGGCTGCTGCACCCCGTGGTCCCGGTCGGCGGCCTGCTCGGCCTGGCCGCCGGGGTGGCCGCGGAGCACTGGCTGGAGCTGTGGCCGGTGTGGTTGCCCGCGACGGCGGCGGGCCTCCTGCTCGGCCTGCCGGCCGGCCGGCGCTGGGGGCCTGCGGACCCGAAACCGGTCAGCGACCGGGGAATCCGCGCGGCTCGCCGGTCGGCCCTGGTCCCGGCCCTGCTGGTGACCGCGCTGATGGCGCTCGGCATCTTCGTCAGCCTGCCGCAGTTCCTCCGCGCGTCCCTGTCCGCGATCGCCTGGCCTGCCGGGTTGATCGTGGTGATCGTGGCCGCGGTGATCTGGGCGTTCAGCTATGGCGACCACCTGGGGGACCAGCCGCTGGACTTCGACCGCGAGCCCGCGGAGCTGGTGCGCGCCGACCGCAGGTACGCCCGCAGTCAGCTGCTACAGCTGGTGGTGCCGGGCCTGCTCGGCGGGATCCTGGCAGTGGGCGGGCTGTCCGGCACGGCGCGGCCGATCGTGGGCGTGACCGGGCTGCTGCTGGCCTACCTCTGCCTGTGCTGGCGGCTGCGGTACGCCTCCGCCACCTTCGCACTCACCCGCTGGCTGATGGCCGCGGACCGGTTGCTGCCCAGGGACCTGCTCGACTTCCTGCACGACGCCCACCAGCGTGGCGTGCTGCGGCGGGTCGGTCCGTTCTACGAGTTCCGGCACATCCTGCTCCAGGTCCACCTGGCTGAACGCCGGTGCGGGAGCACCCGGATCTGAGCTGCTCAGCGGCCGTATCCCGGTTTCCTCCTGGCAAAGGGATACGCGCCTGCCCTGGCCGCACAACCCTCCTCCCGGACAAGCTCCTGCCATGGCCGCTCCCGGCATGGGAGCGCCACTCTTCCCCGGAGGAACGTTGATGAACCTGACCAGGTTCGCCAGGCGTCTCGTCCCGCCGACAGTGGCGGTGGCGTTGCTGGCCAGTGGCCTGGCCGCGCCGAACGCGGTCGCGGCCGAACCGGGGATCACCCCTGAGCAGCTGTCGAACGCGTTGTTCAGCGCCGCCGTGCAGCTCAAGGACAACGGCCGCACCCACGACCGCAACCTGCTGCTCAGCGCCGAGCTGGTGGACTGGCGGGCCAAGAACCCGACTGCCTCCGCCGAGGCGCTGGACCGGCACGCCGCCGATGTGGAGAAGGTGGTGGGGCTGGCCCTGGCCCCGGCCAGCGGGCGGGACCTGGTGCCGGACAGCCTGGGCCGGGGGGTGGAGGCGCTCTACGCCATCCCCGAGGTGGACAAGGGCGGCACCCAGCTCAAGGTCCTGCTCGGCGCGCTGGCCACCCGCGACCTCAAGGCGACCACCGCGCCGGAGGAGCTGCGCGGAGTGCTAACCCAGATCACCGCCTCCTCGATCGAGATCGCGCCCACCATCTGGACCGCGCTGCGCCAGGCCGCGAACCGGGACGCCATCCTCAACAGCGCCTGGTCCGGCCGCTTCGGCAAGGCCACGGTCGCCGAGACCGCCGCCGTGGACCCGGCCGCCTCGCTGGACTCGCTCAAGGAGCTGCCGCAGATCAAGAAGGTCATCGACGTCGAGGCCATCCAGGCGGCGTTCCGGGAGGGCTTCACCCCGGGCATGGCGGCGCTGAACAAGCAGATCGCGCCACTGATCAAGGTGCTCGGCGACCCCAACTCGCCGGAGACGCCGCTGGGCAAGGCGCTGGCCTGGGTGAAGGAGCACGTCGACCCGCACACCGGGGAGATCAAGCGGCCGACCGAGGACAAGCTCAAGCAGTACGAAGAGGACGCCAAGCAGTTCGACAAGTACCTGGACGTGGTCAAGGGCGGGCTCACCGCCGTGGCGACCGTGGCCAAGGTGCTCAGTCCCCGCTACGCCAAGGACCTGGTCAAGTTCGCCGACACGCTCTACCAGCTCGGCAAGCACGTGGCTCCGATGATCAACGCGGTGGCCGCACTGGGCGCCGCGATCGCCACCGGCGCCGCGCTCGGCTCGGTGGTGCCCGCGATCGGCACCGTCATCGGCGCCGCGGTCGGCCTGGTCACCACCCTGGTCGCGCTGCTCGGCAGCGGCGGCGGCCCCAGCGCCGAGCTGCAGGCCATCCAGAACATGCACACCGAGATGCGGGAGAGCTTCAAGCAGATCAAGGCGTTCCTGGTGCAGTTCCACAAGGACGTCAACCTCCGCCTGGACCGCATCGACGCCACGCTCAACCAGATCTACGGCGACATGCTGCTGAAGTTCGACCAGGTGCTGCTGGCCATCGCGCAGTCCAACTTCCAGCTGACCCAGCAGATCAAGGACCTGCACTCGGCCCTGCTGGGCATCGCCACCAGCTTCCAGAGCGGTCACCAGCAGCTGATGGGCGCCCTCCAGGACGCGGCGGCCCTGCCGTTCAAGGAGACCGTCAAGAAGTACGTCGACTACGCCGCGCGGGAAGGCCGCCCGATCCCCTCCTACGACGGCGCGGGCGACAACTACAAGTCGGCCGCGGAGGGCTTCGCCAACGCCGGGGACATCCTGGCCAGGAGCAAGGTGTTCATGCGGGAGGCGCTCAACGTCCCGCCCGATGACATCCTCACCACCAACAACTCGACCTCCTCGGTGAACTACCTGACCAAGTGGGCGGTGGACAACTTCGGCTCGCAGTACGGGCAGGGCAACCCCGCCGGCGGGACACCGAACGCCGACCTGCTCGCCGCGGCCAGCCGCGCCTACGCCACCCTGATGAACCAGAACCCCGCCCTGTCCGCGCGGGAACCGCTGGTGGACAAGGACGGCAAGAAGACCGTGGCGCGGGTGCAGGACCTGCTCACCGCGGGCGAGGACGTGGTCGCGGCCGCCCGGCGGTTCAACCAGCCCCGGTTCAAGCCGCCCACCGGGCCATGGGTGGCGACCAACAGCCTGCTGACCGGTCTGCAGCAGGCGAACGCCGAGATCATGACCGGGCTGGCCAACGGCCTCAAGCGGTACGAGGCCGACCCCGCCGTGCAGGAGCCCGGCCGCCCGTTCAACCTGTGGGGCGACCGGAACCAGAAGGTCGACGGGTTCATCAAGCGGGACGACGTCAACGTGCCCAAGTGCGTGCCGACCGCCGAACCGCCCATCCCGGCCATGCCAGGGTTCGTCAAGAGCGACAAGCTGCCGGCCCCGGTGCGGCTGCTCAAACAGCTCTACCCCGGCATGGAGCTGCGGACCTGCTGGAGCGAGGTCCGGGTCAACAAGATCGATTACGAGCCCTACGACCTCGGCCGCACGGTGATCATCCCGTGCAAGTGGTCGCCGGACCCGCCGGTGGGCTGCACCAGGTTCGTGAGCAAGGGGTTCAAGAAGCACGTCGAGCTCAGGGTCTCCTTCGACGTCAAGGGCCGGGTCCCCGGTGAGGACTTCGAGCGGACCCTGGCCGGCCAGAGCGGGCTGGCCAGCTGGCAGCGGTGCGAGTTCCCCGGCTCCATCGTCGTCGATGACGAACCGCTGGATGAGGAGCACTGCCTGATGACCCCGGCGATCACCGAGAAGATGGTGCCGCTGCCGCCCCGGTACGAGTCCAACGGGACCATGTCGGACCTGTCCACCGACGTGACCCACCCGCTGCTGGACAAGACCCTGGCCCAGCGGCGGGCCGCCTACTACGGGCTGGTCGCCAACGACGTCAAGGGCGCGACCCCGAAGCTGGCCGAGGCCGGACAGGTCGACGCCAACCTGCGGCTGCTGCGCGCCTACCTGGAGATCGGCTTCCCGACCGCGCTGCAGAGCGACGAGCGCTTCCGGGAGCTGATCTACGGCACCAAGGCGATCCCGTCCTCGCTGAACATCCGCAAGATCAGGAACGAGGCAGGGCCGCTGGCCGAGCTGTTCGGCAAGGCGGCGCAGAACCTGGCCGAGCGCAGGGACCCGCTGCACGAGCAGAAGGTGTTCAGCCAGGCCGAGCTGCCCGGCTGCACCGCCGCCCCCGCCGAGATCACCACCCA
Organism: Crossiella sp. NPDC003009; assembly: GCF_053591555.1. NCBI lineage: Bacteria > Bacillati > Actinomycetota > Actinomycetes > Pseudonocardiales > Pseudonocardiaceae > Crossiella > Crossiella sp. NPDC003009. The sequence goes on from NZ_JBSFUA010000046.1 coordinate 63,770, forward strand.
GGACCCGGTGGCCCGCTGCCTGGTCACCGTCGCTGGGCTGCGCAGGGGCGGGCTGGGCGAGCGGATCGAGTACTACTCCACCGACCTGGTCGGCAACCCCGCCGCGCAGGACCCGCAGACCACCACCGCGCTGATGCGGGCGCTGCGGATCCAGGTCAAGGCCACCCACCCGGAGTTCCCCCTCGACCCGCCCGGCGAGACCGGCCCGGTGCCGCCCGCGGAGATCGGCAAGACCTTCGGCGGCCTCGGCGGCTCCTCGCGGGCCACCCTGGGCGGCAAGCACCACATGGTGTGGCAGGGCAGGCAGGACGAGGTGTTCGTGGCCACCAGCGAGGACGGTAGGACGTGGTGGCCCCCGGTCACCGTCTCCGGGCCGCACACCGCCGGTGACACCCCGGCCATCGCCGCCTTCCAGAACAGGCTGATCGCGGTGTGGCGCAGCGGCCCGTTCTCCTGGCAGGACGGCAACAACGACCGCACCCTGGCCGTGGCCACCAGCACCGACGGCCGGACCTGGACCGCGCCCGCCCGGCTGGTGCCTGCCACCGTCGGCACCGGCGGCATCAGCCTGTCCGTGCAGGGCGACAAGCTGCACCTGATCTTCCGCGGCGCGGGTGGGGACCAGGCCAAGTGGGTCACCTCCAGCCACGACGGCAAGAACTGGAAGCGGCCCAGGCTCACCGAGAACAACGGCGGCACCGCGGCCACGCCCGGACTGACCACCCTGGGCAACACCCTCGTCCAGCTCTGGCGGGGCGCCAATGACGACCAGGCACTGTGGTTCGCCACCAGTGGCAACGGCATCGACTGGAGCAACCAGCGGGTGCTGCCCGGCGGCGCGGCGCAGTCCGGGCCGAGCCTGACCGCGCACCACGGCAAGGCCTTCGCGGTCTGGCGCAACGGGGCCAACGACGGCCTGTCCGTCAGCGACACCGCCAACGGCGGAACCTGGGCCGTGCCAAGGGCATTGCACCCCGCCGCGCACGCCGTCGGGGTGCCCTCCCTTGGCGTGGTGGGCGGCAAGCTCGCCGCGATCTGGCGGGATGCCACCGACCAGAACCGGGTCAACGTCTCCACCAGCGCCGACGGCATCACCTGGTCCGCGCCCGAGCCGATCAGCAAGCTGTCCGCGGCCGCCCGGCACCAGCACAACGAGGCGCTGATCACCGAGGCGAACCAGCTGTGGGCCAGGAACGAGCGGGAAGCGGCCGTGGCCAAGGCCAAGCAGGCGCTGGTGCTGGCCAGGGAGCTGGTCAGGGAGCAGCCGTCCTACGCGACGACCCTGGGGGCCTGGATCCGGCAGCCGGTCAGCGGCTTCCTGGCCGAGACCGGCAAGCTGGACGAGGCGATCTCGCTGCTGGGCGAGGCGGTCACCCTCCACCGCAGGCTGGCCCAGCAGGAGCCGCAGAAGTTCGAGCACCAGCGCGACCAGGCGGAAGCCCTGGTGTGGCAAGGCATCCGCACCTGGGACAAGGGTGATCGGGAGCAGGGCCTCGACCGGGTGATGGCAGGCGTCGACCTGGCCCGCACCCTGGTGGCCAAGGGCCCGCGCTTCGCCACCGACTTCACCAGCTGGATCCGGCACCAGGCCAGCCACTACCTGGCCGAGACCGGCAAGGTGGACCAGGCGATCGCGCTGCTCGGCGAGGCGGTGGCCACCTCACGCCAGCTGCGGCGGCAGGAGCCGGACAAGCCTGAGCACGCGCTGCACGAGGCCGAAGCCCTGGTGTGGCAAGGCATCCGGCACTGGAACAAGGGCGAGAAGGACCAGGGCCGCGAGCGCACGATGGCAGGCGTCGACCTGGCCCGCACCATCGCTGCCAAGGGTTCGCGCTTCGGCGTCTCCTTCGCCTACTGGATCCGTTACCCGGCAAGCGGATACCTCGCCGAGAGCGGCAAGCTCACCGAGGCCGTCGCGCTGCTGGAGGAGGCCATCACCACCAGTCGCAGGCTGGCCCAGCAGGAGCCGGACAACCCCAACCACCGGCTGGACGAGGCGGAAGGCCTGGTCTGGCAAGGCATCCGCGTCTGGGACATGGGCGAGAAGGACCGGGGCCGCGACCGGGCGCTGGCAGGCGTCGACCTGGCCCGCACCCTGGTGACCAAGAGCCCGCGCCACGCCGCCAGCTTCGGCCACTGGATCCGTTACCCGGCAAGCGGATACCTGGCCGAGACCGGCAAGCGCCAGGAAGCCGTCGCGCTGCTCGGCGAAGCCGCCGCCACCTTCCGCCAGCTGAGTCAGCAGCACCCGGACAACCACGACTACAAGCTGCACGAGGCGGACTCCGTGCTCTGGCAAGGCATCCGCACCTGGGAGAAGGGCGACAAGCCCGGTGCGCTGGCCAAGGTGCGGGAGGGCCTGGCCGAGGCCCGCAAGGTGGCGGACAAGGGCGCACTCTACGCGGACCGGTTCGGCGGCTGGCTGCTGTACCCGGGCACGGACTACGCGCTGGGCAACGACCAGAAGCCGGAGGCGGTCGCGATGGCCAAGGAAGCGGTGGAGATCTACACCCGGCTCACCGCCGCCGACGCCAAGTACCAGCCAAAACTCGACGCGGCCAAGCAGAAGCTGACCGCACTCCAGGGCTAGCGGGAAAGGACAACCGCGATGGGACAACGCATGCGCACGCTGGCACTGGCCACCGCCGGACTGCTGGCCGCCACCGGCCTCACCCCGGCGACCGCCGTCGCCGCCGAGGACCTGCGGGTGATCACCGCCTCCTTCGACGGCCGCGCCGGTTGCCTGGCCCCGCTGTGGGGCAGCACGGACGCCGGCGCCTACATCAGCTACGAGCCGTGTGACCGGTCCAGGGCCCAGTTCTGGCGCATCCTCGATGGCGGCGGAGGTTGGGGCAGCTACCAGTCAGCCGCCTCGGGACTGTGCCTGACCGTGGTCAACGGCAGCACCGCTCAGGGTGAGGACGTCGTGCAGCAGCCCTGCACCGGCGCACCGAACCAGCTGTGGCGCTCGGTGCAACGCGACCCGTTCACCAAGTACTTGGAGAAGCACGCCAAGCACAGCGACAAGTGCCTGAGCGCGGGCTACACCCACCACACCCCGTCGGCGGAGGTGGTGCAGATGGACTGCCTGAACGTCAGCTGGCAAAAGTGGGCGGTCGACTCACTGGCCTGACCCGCCAGCCGGCCCGGATCGCCGCCACCGGGGGAACGGCGATCCGGGCCTTCCGCCGAACCCCTCCCAGGGGCAGCCCCGGTCGCGGTGACGCGGTGGTGGGAGTTGTTCGCCTAGAGCGGCAGGTCGCGGAGCTGGGCGCGGCTGGTGATGCCCAGTTTCGGGAACAGCCGGTACAGGTGTGAGCCGACCGTGCGCGGGCTCAGGAACAGGTGTTCGCCGATCTCGCGGTTGCTCAGTCCGCGCGCCGCCAGCCGCGCCACGGCCAGCTCCTGCGGGCTGAGCACCTCGCCCGCGGTGCCCCGCGCCGGTGCCGTGCCGCCCGCGGCGCGCAGTTCGGCGGCGGCCTGTTCGGCCCACGGGCGGGCGTCCAGGCGGGTGAACAGGTCGGCGGCGGTGGACAGCGGTGGCCGGGCCCGGGCCGGTTGGCCTTCGCGGCGCAGCCGGGCGCCCAGCTGTAGCGCGGTCCTGGCCAGCTCGAACGGGTGGTCGGCGGTCTCGGCGGCGGCCAGCGCGTGTTCGTGGTCGGCGAGCTCACCGGTGGCCAGGGCGCGCACCCGCGCGAACACCGCACGGATCCACGGGACCTCGCGCAGCGGCGAGTCCGTGGTCTCCGGCAGCAGGTTGTGCGCCAGGTCCGGGCGGTCCAGGCGGAGGGCGGCCTCGGCGAGGTCGGGCAGCGCGTGCAGGGTGACCAGCCGGTGTGAGCGTGGGCCGCCGTGCGCGGTCACCTCGCCGAGGCGGGTCAGTGCGGTGGCCGGGTCGCCTTCGGCGAGCGCGAGCAGGCCCAGCGCGTGGCTGGCCACCGCCGCGGCGGACCGCTGGCGCAGCGGCAGCGCGAGTTCCAGCGCCCGCGCGGCGTGTTCGCGGCAGTGCTCGGCCTGGCCCCTGGCGGCGGCGTAGCGGGCCAGCTGGGCGTGCAGGTTGGCCTGCTGGCCGCGCTGGCCGGTCTCGTGGGTCAGGCGCAGGCCCTCCTCGGCGGCGGCCACCCCGGCGTCCCAGTCGCCGGCGCGGTAGGCCAGGTCCGCCTGCCAGAACAGCAGCTCCACCAGCGAACCGGCCGAGCCCACCGCGCGCAGCTGGCCGCGGGCCGCCTCGGCGAGGGCGAGCGCCTGGCGGGCGTCCGGGCCGAGCCAGCCGATGGCCAGCACCCACATCCAGGCCCGGCCGCCGACCGCGGGCTGGGTCGGGGTCAGCTCGGCGAGCAGCCCCCACAGGTCGCATCCGGCTTGGATGGCCAGGTGCAGCCGCTCGCCCGCGCGGCGCACCGCGGGCGGCAGGTCGAGTTCGGCGATGCGGGCGGAGGCGGACTGGGCGGCGTCCAGGTCGTCGGCGTGGTAGGCGGCGTTGGCGGTGAGCACCAGCGTCCAGGCCGCTTCCAGTGGGTCGGCCAGCAGTTCGGCGCAGCGCTGGAGCTGCCGCCAGGCCAGGTCGGGGTGGCCGCTGTAGGCCTCGATGGTCGCGGTGAGCCTGGTCAGCACCACCGCGGGCGCGGGTTCGGCCATGATGTCGGCGGCCAGCGCGCGGGCGAGTTCGGGCTGCCCGGAGTCCAGTGCCACGAACGCCGCGGCCAGCAACCGGTCCCGGCGGCCCTCGGGTGTGGTGCTCAGCCGCGCGGCGTGCCGCAGCACGGCGGTGACCGCGGCCTCCCCTCCCCGGCCGCGCACCGACTCCGCGGTCCGCTCCAGCTCGGCGGCCAGCTCCTCGTCCGGTTCGGTGGCCGCGACCGCCCGGTGCCACACCGCCCGCTGCCGGTCGCCCCGCGCCGCGGCCTCCTCGG
>NZ_JBSFUA010000047.1:0-64306 GCF_053591555.1 Crossiella sp. NPDC003009
TTGAGGTTCCCCATGCCCGTCAACCCTCCGAAATCAAACCACATCCCAGCCCACGGCCGCCCTTGCGTTGCGTGGCCTTGGCGGCGGTTGCTGTGTGCGTCCGTGGGCTGGGATGTGGTTCGTTTTCTCCAGGTTGACGGGCATGGGGAACCTCAAGACTTCGGACAGGTTTTCGAAAAGCCAGCCCGCCGCGAGTCCGTCGCTGGTCCTTGCTCGCTACCGCTTCGCTTTTCGCGTGCGGCTAACCAGGAAAACCACTGCGGCCGCGCCAACTCCGGCCAGCAGGATCGCGCCCCAAGACGTGCCGCCTCCGCCGCCCTCTTCTGTGGGTTGGCCCGCTGCCTGGTTCCCGGTGCCGTTCGGTGCCTTCGTCTCCGACTTCTGGGCCGGGGCGGGGGCATTGCCACTGGCGAACTTCACCGCGCCGGGGACCGCTCTGATGGGGTCCATTTCCTCGGAGCCGGAGAGCAGGGTGCCGTCTGGTTCGAATGCGATGGCTTCGCCCTGGGACTCGTTTGGCAGGGGGACTCGCACCGGGTCGCGTTTCAGGGCTTCGGCCAGGTCGCCGTCGGGGGCTGGGAACAGGAGGGCGTCCGTATAAGTGCGCAGGGCGGCCATGGTGCCGTCTTGGTTTACCGCGCCGCCGGTTACCAGGACTGAGCCGATGCCGCCTACTGGGCCGCCGGGGGTGCTGGTGGTGGTGATGCGGATGGTGCCGACCTTTTCCAGCGCGGTGGGGCCGGGAGCCGTCAGTGCCTTGCTGGGGCGGTAGATGCCCGCCGGGGCGAAGGGCTCCTTGGTGACGATGTACGGGGTGCCTTTGCGGTCCAGCAGCAGGGCCTCGGCGTCGTGGGGGCCGTCGGGGTAGGTCAGGCGGTAGAGGGTCGCCTTGCCGTTGGGGGTCAGGGCGTGCAGGGCGATGTTGTCGCGTTTTTTGCCGTTGTCGCCGGTGTCAGCCAGCCAGAGGGTGCCGTCGGCGGCTCGGGCCAGGTCTTCGACGTCGAAGGGGTCGGTGGCGTTGGTGATGGCGCGCTCGACCTTGCAGTCCGGGGTGAGCACCAGGACCTGGAGACGGGAGCCGCCGTCGGCCATGGCGTACCAGCGTTTGCCGTCGCTGGCCAGGCCGCTGAGCTCCTTCAGGCGTTTGTCGGTGTAGCGGCACTTCTCGACCGGGGCTGGGGGGTCGGCGGCCAGGGCCGGGGCCGCCGACATGCACAACAGCGCTGCCATTGTTGCCAGCAGCGCTGTTGTGCGGGTCAGCAGCCTTCTCATCACGCCCGGTGGTCCGCGAACTCGCCGAGTTGACCTGCCAGTTCCGGCTTGACCCTGGCGCGCAGCTCGGTGCCGTCCTCGGTGTGCTTCTCGGTCAGCACCTCGCCCTCGGTGTGCACCCGGGAGACCAGCTCGCCCCTGCTGTACGGGATGAGCAGCTCCACCAGGACCTCCGGCCGCGGGATGCGGTCGGCGAGCAGGGCGCGCAGGGAGTCGATGCCCGCTCCGGTGTGCGCGGAGACGAACACCGCGTCCGGGAACAGGTGGCGCAGTCGCGTCGCGGTCAGCTCATCGGCCTGGTCCAGCTTGTTCACCACCAGGATCTCCGGCGGCATCGGGGTGTCCCGGTTGGCGATGATCTCGGTGAAGACCTCGCGCACCGCGGAGACCTGACGCTCCGGCAGCGGGTCCGAACCGTCCACCACGTGCAGGATGAGGTCCGCGTCGGCGACCTCCTCCAGGGTGGAGCGGAAGGACTCGACCAGCTGGTGCGGCAGGTGCCGCACGAAGCCGACCGTGTCGGTCAGGGTGAAGCCGCGGCCGTCCGGGGTCACCGCGCGCCGGGTGGTCGGGTCCAGGGTCGCGAACAGCGCGTCCTCGACCAGCACACCGGCGTTGGTGAGCGCGTTGAGCAGGCTGGACTTGCCCGCGTTGGTGTACCCGGCGATGGCCACGTTCGGCACCAGGTTGGCCACCCGCATGCCGCGTTTGGTCTCCCTGACCGTGCCCATCGCACGGATCTCCTTGCGCAGCTTGGCCATCCGCTTGGTGATCCGCCTGCGGTCGGTCTCCAGCTTGGTCTCACCGGGACCACGCAGACCCACACCGGCGTTGCCACCGGCGCGGCCACCGGCCTGCCTGGACAGCGACTCACCCCAGCCGCGCAGCCTGGGCAGCAGGTACTGCAGCTGGGCCAGCTCGACCTGCACCTTGCCGGCCCGGGAGCTGGCGTGCTGGGCGAAGATGTCCAGGATCAGCGCGGTCCGGTCGACCACCTTGACCTTGAGCTTCTCCTCCAGCTGACGCAGCTGGCCGGGCGAGAGCTCACCGTCGCAGATGACCGTGTCGGCGCCGGTCGCGATGACCGACTCGCGCAGCTCCAGGACCTTGCCCGAGCCGATGTAGGTGGCCGGGTCCGGTTTCTGGCGGCGCTGGATGAGTCCTTCCAGGACCTCCGCGCCCGCGGTCTCGGCCAGCCGGGCCAGCTCCGCGAGCGAGGCTTCCGCCTCCTCGGCGTCGCCCTCGGTCCACACGCCGACCAGCACTACCCGCTCGAGCCGGAGCTGCCGGTACTCGACCTCGCTGATGTCCGCGAGTTCGGTGGACAGCCCGGCGACCCTGCGGAGCGCGGCACGGTCGGCCAGTTCCATCTCGCCGGTCGAGAGGATGTCCGTCTCGTCGGCCTGTGTCATGAATTCCGTCATACGCCACCCAGTGTCCCACGTTCCGCCAGCGATTTCCGGGGCGAAGCGAGGGTTTTGGGTCACCCACCACCTGATGGGTGACCCAAACGGGTGACTCAGGGGGCCAGCACGATCCGGCCGCGGTACCCACCGGCGGCCAGCTTGGTGTAGGCCTCGGTGACCCGCTCGAACGGCAGCACCTCGGCCACCCGCACGCTCAGCTCGCCCTTGGCCACCAGCTCGGACAGCTCGGTCAGCCGGGCCCCGTCCGCGGTGACCAGCACCGCGAGCAGCCGCACGTCCCGGTCACTCTCCGGCTTGCTGCCGTCCACGCTGACAAAACCGCCGCCGTCACGCACCGCGGCGAGCGCCGCCTCCCCCACCTTCGCCGCGTCGATCACGCCGTCCACCTGCCCGAACGTGGTCAGCGACGCGCCACGCGGGATGAACTCGGCCGCGCCGAAGCCGCGCACCAGCTCCTCGTCGGCCGCGCCGGCGGTGGCGATCACCCGCAGCCCGCGCGCCGTGCCCAGCTCCACCGCGTACCCGCCGACCCCGCCCGCCGCGCCGGTGACCAGCAGCGTGCTGCCCGCCGGCAGCTCCAGCAGGTCGATGGCCTGGTCCGCGGTCAGCGAGTTCAGCGGCAGGCTGGCCGCCTCCGCGGCGGTCTTGCCCGCCGGGAACGGGGCCAGGTCGGTCGCGGGCAGCACCGCGTACTCGGCCTGCACGTCCGGCACCCGGTCCAGCTGGTCGGACAGGCCGATCACCCGGTCGCCGGCCGCGTAGCCGGTGACGCCCTCGCCGACCGCGTCCACCACCCCGGCCACGTCCCAGCCCACGCCGTAGGCATCCAGCTGCGCCAGCCGGTTCAGCTTCACGAAGAACCCGTTCGCGCTGAGCAGGTCCACCGGGTTGAGGGCGGCCGCCTCCACCTTGATCCGCACCTGGCCCGCGCCGGGCTCGGGCACGGCCACCTCCGCGACCTCCAGCACCTCGGGGCCGCCGAACTTCTTGATCAGAATCGCTCGCATGACCCAAAACTTAGAGTGAGCTACTCTCCATCGGGAAGTACGTACCTCAAAGTGCGTACCTAACCCGAAGGAGAGCGATGGCCACGCTGACCGCGGCCCAGCGCAGAGAAGCCGAGCGCGAGGCCTACGACGCCTATCTGTCGGCCTGCCCGACCCGGAACCTGCTGGACCGGATCAGCGACAAGTGGGTCACCCTGCTGCTGTGCGCGCTGGAGGACGGGCCGCGCCGGTACAACGAGCTCTCCCGCAAACTGGCCGGGATCAGCCAGAAGATGCTCACCCAGACCCTGCGCACGCTGGAGCGTGACGGCCTGGTCACCCGCGAGGTGACCCCGTCGGTGCCGGTGCGGGTGGACTACTCGCTGACCCCGCTGGGCGCCAGCCTGCGCGCCACCGTGCAGCAGCTCAAGCTGTGGGCCGAGGCCAACATGGACGAGGTGTACCTGGCCCGCGCGGGCTACGACGCGCGGACCGAGTCCCACCAGGACTGAGCCAGCGCACCCCTGGCGACCTCGACCGCGGGGCCGGTGAGCGTGGCCCGCTGGGCCTCCACCGCGACCCTGACCTGGCCGCCGGGGATGTCCACGGTGACCTCGCCGGTGCTGCGCCCGGTCAGGTGCAGCGCGGCGGCCGCGGTGGCCACCGTGCCGGTGCCGCAGGAGCGGGTCTCCCCCACGCCGCGCTCGTAGACCCGCATGCGCAGCGCGCCGGGGGCCAGGGTGCGCACGAACTCCACGTTGACCCCGCGCGGGAACACCGCGGGGTCGTGGCCGGGCGCGGTGCTCAGGTCGAGCTCGTCCAGCCCGCCGTCCAGCGGGCAGACCAGGTGCGGGTTGCCCACGTCGACCGCGACCCCCGGGTACTCCCGGCCGCCCAGGGTGGCGGTGGAGCGGCCGAACACGGTGACCGGGCCCATGTCCACGGTGACCGTGCCGTCGGCGTGCGTGCGCACCGGCCGGATACCGGCCCTGGTGCCCACCGCGAACTCGCCTGCCTCGGCCAGACCCTGGTCGACCAGGTAGCGGGCGAAGACCCGGACGCCGTTGCCGCACATCTCGGCGATGGAGCCGTCGGCGTTGCGGTAGTCCATGAACCACTCGGCGGCGTCGACCCCGGCCGGGGCGTCGGTGAGCTTGGCGGTGCGCACCACGCGCAGCACCCCGTCCGCACCCAGCCCGCGCTGCCGGTCGCACAGCGCGCGCACCAGCGCCTCGGTCAGCTCCAGTTCCCCGTCCTCATCGGGCAGGACCACGAAGTCGTTCTCAGTGCCGTGCCACTTGGCGAACTCCACACCAGCCACCCGTTCAGACTACGTCCAGCACGGCCTGGTCAAGGCCGGGGTCCGCCGGGTCGAACCAGTGCGTGCGCTTGTCCCTGCGGAACCAGGAACGCTGCCGCCGGACGAACCGCCGGGTGGCCCTGGTGGTGAGCTCGGCCGCGGTCGCCAGGTCGTGTTCGCCGTCGAAGGCGGCCAGCACCTGCTGGTAGCCCAGCGCCCTGGACGCGGTGAGCCCCTCGCGCAGCCCGACCGCCTCCAGCTTGCGCACCTCCTCGACCAGCCCGGCCGCGAACATCCCGGCCGTGCGCTGCTCGATCCGGGCGTCCAGCGCGGGTAACTCCGGGGCCAGGCCGATGATCACCGTGTCGTAGCGGGGCGGCCCCGGCGTGGGCAGGGTCGCGGAGAACGGCTGCCCGGTGAGCCGGATGACCTCCAACGCGCGCACCACCCGCCGCCCGTTGCTGGGCAGGATGGCCGCGGCGGCCACCGGGTCCTGCTCGGCCAGCCGGTCGTGCAGCACCGCCGAACCGGCCTCGGCCAGCTCGGCCTCCAGCTCGGCGCGCAGGTCGGGGTCGGTGCCGGGGAACTCCAGGTCGTCCAGCACGGACTGCACGTACAGCCCGGACCCGCCGACCAGGATCGGCACCCGGCCCGCCGCCAGCAGCTGCTCCACACACGCCCTGGCCGCGCGCTGGTAGGCCGCCACCGCGGCGGTCTCGGTGACCTCCAGGACGTCGAGCAGGTGGTGCGGCACGCCCTCCCGCTCGGCCTCGGTGAGCTTGGCGGTGCCGATGTCCATGCCCCGGTAGAGCTGGGAGGCGTCCGCGTTGACCACCTCGCCGCCCAGCCGCTGAGCCAGCCGCACGCCCAGCCCCGACTTGCCGGAGGCGGTGGGGCCGACGATCGCGAGCGGACGCAGTGGAGGCACCCGGACAGCGTAAATCTAGCTCCAGGTCGCCACGTGGTAGCCGACGCCGTAGGGACAGCCGGAGTACAGCAGCTCGGCCCGCCAGTCCCGCCCGGCGGTGGCCGCCGCGGCGACCTGGTAGGCGGCCCGGCCGTGCGCCCACAGCTCGACGGCCAGCTCCGGGTCCAGCGCGGCCAGCGGGGCCGGGTCGCCCTCGGCCAGCGCGCCGGAGACCGCCGCATCGAAGGCCGGCGCGCGCTCGTCCGGCGGGACCGGGGAGCGCGGGGTGAGCCGGGCCGAGGAGTCGGCGAGCACGAACAGGCCGGTCCGGGCCGGGCCCGCGGCCAGCCGGGTCCCCAGTTCGTGGCACTCGGCCGGGGACAGCTGGGGCGGTAACAGGCGCACCTCCGCTGAACGTGCGCCCGCGTGCGCGCGCAGCCAGCCCGCGACCAGCGCCGGGACCGGCAGCATCGGATCGGCCGGGCCCTCCCCCGCGCCCAGGTCGACCGCCAGCTCGACGCCGAACCCGGCGAAGGTGCCCTTGGACGCGGGCCCGAGGGTGGCGGGTCCGGCCTGGTCAACCGCTATCACCAGCCAGTCCTCGGCCACCTCGGTGAGGGTGCGGGCGGCGCGCAGGCAGGCTTGGCGCAACGTTTCGGTCTCGGTGGCGGCGCCGGTCACCAGTTCGGGTACCAACAGGGGTGGATGGGGCGCGAAGGCGACTCGGGCGATCACGAGCATCAAGGCTAGTGGGGCTCGCCGAGGGCCGACCGTAGGCAAAAGCAAGGTCACAACCTGGCCCAGGAGTACCACGGGCGGCCCTGACCTGTTTGAATGCGGCGTCGAGGACCGCGAGTGCCGGTCCTCGGCGACGTGCACTGGCCCCGCTGCTGCGGGGCGCCCGCGATCAGACGCGGGCGAGCGAGGCGGGCAGTCAAGGAGGAGCCGGCGATGACGGACCAGGACACGAACCTGGCGACTGTAGCTGCGGCCACACCGGCGCAGCACCCAGGCGGCGCGGGCCCGGCACCATCGGTGCCGGTCGCGTCCGACGATCCAGGCCGCTGGGGCAGGGTCGATGCCGATGGCACCGTGTACGTGCGCACCGAAGAGGGCGAGCGTTCGGTCGGGTCGTGGCAGGCGGGCGAGCCCGCCGAGGGGCTGGCGCACTTCGCGCGCCGCTTCGACGACGTGCGCACCGAGGTCGAGCTGCTGGACACCCGGCTGACCTCCGGCGCCGGTGACCCGAAGCAGGCGCTGGCCAGCGTGCGCACGATCAAGGACAGCCTGGCCGAGGCGCACGTGGTCGGCGACCTGGCGTCGCTGGCCGCGAAGCTGGAGACGCTGATCGTCAAGGCCGAGGCCGCGGTCGAGGCGGGCAAGGCCGCCAAGGAGGCCGCGCGGATCGAGGCGGTGGCCAAGAAGCAGGCGCTGGTCGACGAGGCCGAGCAGATCGCCAACGACTCCACCCAGTGGAAGGTGGCCGGGGACCGGCTGCGCCAGATGCTGGACGAGTGGAAGGCCGTGCGCGGGGTCGACCGCAAGACCGACGAGCAGCTGTGGCGGCGCTTCGCCAAGGCCCGCGACGCCTTCAACCGGCGGCGCGGCTCGCACTTCGCGGACCTGGACCGGCAGCGGGCCACCGCGAAGCAGCGCAAGCAGGAGATCGTGGAGGAGGCCGAGCGGATCGCCGACTCCGACGACTGGGGCGACACGGCCACCCGCTACAAGGACCTGATGACGGAGTGGAAGGCCGCCGGCCGGGCGCCCAAGGACGCGGATGACGTGCTCTGGCAGCGTTTCCGCGGCGCGCAGGACCGCTTCTTCGCCCGCCGCTCCGAGGCCTTCTCCGAGCGGGACGCCGAGTTCGGCGAGAACGCCCGGCGCAAGGAAGAGCTGCTGGCCGAGGCCGAGCAGATCGACCCGGCCGGTCCCGGTGGCCTGGAGGCCGCGCGCGCCCAGCTGTACAAGCTGCAGGAGCGCTGGGACGAGATCGGCAAGGTGCCCAGGGAGCGGGTCCGCGAGCTGGAGGGCCGGCTGCGCGCGATCGAGGAGAAGGTGCGCGGCGCGGTGGACGCGCAGTGGCGCCGCTCCGACCCGGAGGCCGAGGCCAGGGTCGCCCAGTTCCGCGAGCGGGTCGAGCAGTTCGAGTCGCAGGCGGCCAAGGCACGCTCGGCGGGCAACGACCGCAAGGCCAAGGAGGCCGAGGCCCAGGCCGCGCAGTGGCGTGAGTGGCTGGCCGCCGCCGAGGACTCCCTCGCGAGCCGCTGACCAGCGACTACTAGACCCCCGGTCCACTGCGGACCGGGGGTCTTTTTAGTCTGCGCCAGTCCGGTTCGAAAACCTATACATCCGATCTCTTACCTGGTCGGCGCATTGACTCGCCGGGGCCACCCTCCTAGCTTCGTGCACGACAATGGGGTCGAAGCCGCCATCGGCCCATCCACGTCAGCGGAAGAGGCTTGTCGATGGATGAGCAGAGATGGGATCTTTCTCGGCGGACCTTCCTGGCGGCCACCGCGGCGGCCGGAGTGGCGGGCGCGGCCGCGCCGGGAGTGGCGACTGCTGCGGCGGTGGCCGACAGCGCTGGGTCCGAAGTGGACTGGGCGAGGTTCCTGGCGGCGCAGGACCCGGTGTGGCGGACGCTGCCCGCCGAGTGGTGGCAGGGGCCGTTCCTCGGCGACGGCAGGCTCGGCTCGATCATCCGCAAGGAGCCCGGCCGCAACGCGATCCGGTTCAGCGTGCAGCACGCCGAGGTGCAGGACCACCGGCCGCAGTTCGGCAGCGGGCACGGGGTGTGCCGCCTGCCGGTGGGCCACCTGACCCTGGAACCGGCGGGCGCCATCACCGGCGTGGACTGGCGGCTGGACCTGTGGAACGGCGAGTTCACCGGCACCATCACCACTTCCGCGGGCACGCTGAAGCTGCGCGCGTTCGTGCACACCACCCGCTCGGTGCTGCTGGCCCAGGTGACGCCCAGCGGCGGTGAGCGGGTGCGCTGGGTCTTCCACCCCGAACCCGCGGTCAGCACCCGGCCCGGCCCGCCGTCGGGCTACACCCCCAACCCGGACCCGGTGCCGGACACCAGCGGCGCGGAAAACGTGGTGCGGCAGGAGATGCTGGCCGGTGGGCAGACCGCGACCGCCTACCGGGACCCGGCCTGGACCTCCGGCGAGCACACCTTGCTGCTCGCGGTGGCGCACAGCTTCCCGGCGCGCACCGCCGAGGCCGAGGCGCTCACGCTGGTCAGGGCGGCGGCCGCGAGCGGGGTCGCCGGACTGGTCGCCAGCCACCGGGAGTGGTGGCACGCCTTCTACCGCAAGAGTTTTGTCTCGCTGCCGGACCAGCGGTTGCAGAGCTTCTGGTGGATCCAGCTGTACAAGACCGCCACCGGCACCAGGGCGGGCGGCACCGTGATGGCCACCTGCGGGCCGTGGTTCGAGCCGACCGGCTGGCCCGCGGTGTGGTGGAACCTCAACGTGCAGCTGGAGTACTGGCTCATCCACGGCAGCAACCACGTCGAGCTGGACGCGATCACCAGCACACTGCGGGACAACCAGGCGCAGCTGATCAAGAACGTTCGCCCGGAGTACCAACATGATTCGGCCGGTGTCGGCCGCAGCACGGACCGCACCACGCTCAAGGGCAGCTACGTGGCCAGGCCCGGCGACGGCGGCGGCAGCCCCGAGGTCGGCAACCTGACCTGGGCGTTGCACAACGTGTGGCTGACCTACCGGCACACCATGGACAGCTCGATCCTGCGCGAGACGATCTTCCCGATCCTGCGCCGGGCCATCAACTACTACCTGCACTTCCTCAAGCCGGGCACCGACGGCAAGCTGCACCTGCCGGAGACCCACTCCCCCGAGTACGGCAACGCGCCGGACTGCAACTACGACCTGGCGCTGATCCGCTGGGGCTGCCGAACCCTGTTGTACGCCAACGAGAAGCTCGGCAAGAACGATCTGCTGGCGGCCAAGTGGCGGCAGGTGCTGCGCGAGCTGGTGCCGTACCCGAAGGACAAGAACGGGTTCATGATCGGCGCGGGGGTGCCGTATGAGAAGTCGCACCGGCACTACTCGCACCTGCTGATGGTGTACCCGCTCTACGAGGTCACCGGCGAGGACCCGGCCCAGCGCGCGCTGATCGAGACCTCCATCAAGCACTGGCACGCCTTGCAGGGCGCGCACCGCGGCTACAGCTACACCGGGGCCGCTTCCATGCTGGCCGGGCTCGGCCGCGGTGACGAGGCGCTGGCCTACCTGCTGAAGTTCTTCGACCCCAGCACCAGGTACCCGGTCACCGAGAACACCATGTACCGCGAGGGCAGCCCGGTGGTGGAGACGCCGCTGTCGGCCGCGCAGTCCTTGCACGACATGCTGGTGCAGAGCTGGGGCGAGCTCATCCGGATCTTCCCGGCGGTGCCGCGCGGCTGGGCCGATGTCACGGTGGACAAGTTCCGCACCGAGGGCGCGTTCGAGGTCAGCGCGGTCCGCAAGGGCGGGCGGACGCGGTGGGTTTTGTTGCACAGCTTGGCGGGTTCGCCGTGCCGGGTGCGGCACGGGATCCTGCGGCCGATCCAGGTCAGCCGCCCGGACGGCTCACCGGTCCTGTTCCGCGAGCGGCCCGGCGGGGTGGCCGAGATCGACCTGCCGCGCGGCGGCACCGCGGTGGTGCACCCGCAGGGCGCGCTGCCGGACCTGACCATCGCACCGGTCAAGATTTCCAGCCCCGGCAAGCCGTGGGGCCTGCCCTAGTCACCTCGCCGCCGCGAAACCCGTTGCCGGACAAGGAGTTATCGTGCGCAGAAGACTGACGGCCGTGCTGGCCGCGGCGTCCACCGTGGTCGCCGCGACCGGGTTCGTGCTGACCACCGTGGCCGCACCGCAGGCCGAGGCACTGGAGAACGGACTGGCCCGCACACCCCCGATGGGCTTCAACAACTGGAACACCACGCACTGCCGCGCGGAGTTCAACGAGAAGATGGTCATGGACATGGCCGACATCTTCGTCAGCAAGGGCCTCAAGGACGTGGGCTACTCCTACGTCAACATCGACGACTGCTGGGCCAAGACCAGCCGCAACGCCCAGGGCGACCTGGAACCCGACCCGAAGCGGTTCCCGCGCGGCATCAAGTTCGTCGCCGACTACGTGCACGGCAAGGGGCTCAAGTTCGGCATCTACACCAGCGCGGGCACCAAGACCTGCAACGCGCTCGGCTTCCCCGGCGGCCTCGGCCACGAGGAGCAGGACGCCAAGCTGTTCGCCTCCTGGGGCGTGGACTACCTCAAATATGACAACTGCAACAACCAGGGCGTGGACGCCAAACAGCGCTACCGCAAGATGCGCGACGCGCTGAAGGCCACCGGCCGCCCGATCGTGTTCTCCATCTGCGAGTGGGGCCAGAACAAGCCCTGGGAGTGGGCGCAGGACGTGGGCAACCTGTGGCGCACCACCGGTGACATCAACGACACCTGGGCCAAGATGGTGCAGATCTTCAAGAAGAACCTGCCGCTGGCCCAGTACGCCAAGCCTGGCGCGTGGAACGACCCGGACATGCTGGAGGTCGGCAACGGCGGCATGACCCCGACGGAGTACCGCTCGCACTTCAGCCTGTGGGCGATCATGGCCGCGCCGCTGCTGATCGGCGCGGACCTGCGCAAGGTCAGCCAGGAGAACTTCGCCACCCTGCTGAACAAGGACGTCATCGACGTCGACCAGGACGTCAAGGGCGTGCAGGGCAGGCAGGTCAAGGCAGCCGGCGGCACGTACGTGATCGCCAAGCCGCTGGCCAACGGCGATGTCGCGGTGGCGCTGTTCAACGAGAACTCCTCGGCCCGGACCATCAGCACCACCGCCGCGGAGATCGGCCTGTCCGGCAACAACTTCCGGCTCAAGGACCTGTGGTCCAAGGCCACCAGCACCAGCACCGGCGCGATCAGCGCCTCCGTTCCCGCGCACGGCACGGTGATGTACCGGGTCAGCAGGACCGGCGCGCAGACCCCGCCACCGGCGGGCACCTCGCAGGTCTCGGACCTGGACTGGCAGGGCGTGGCCAACGGCTGGGGCCCGGCGGAGCAGGACCGCAGCAACGGCAACCAGGCCGCCGGTGACGGCAAGCCGCTGACCATCGGCGGCACCGCCTACGCCAAGGGCCTCGGCGTGCACGCGCGCAGCGAGGTCACGGTGTACCTGGGGCGCAGGTGCTCCACGTTCACCGCGCAGGTCGGCATCGACGACGAGGTGGCGGGCGGCAACGGCTCGGTGGTGTTCGAGGTGCACGCGGACGGGGTCCGGAAGGCGGCCACCGGGGTGCTCACCGGGGCCGGCGGGCCGACCGCGGTCACCGCGGATGTCGGTGGCGCGGAACAGCTCCGGCTGGTGGTCACCGACGGCGGGGACAACATCAACCACGACCACGCGGACTGGGCGGAGGCCAAGCTGACCTGCGCCTGATGCGGATGGCGTAACCACATCACTCGGATGGCCCGCATCGATCGTCGGTGCGCTGGCCCAGGATTGTGGTCTCCCGCCGCCACGGGAGAGCGCATTCCCCGCCGCCACTGGGCCGTCTGGCGAGCCTGGCTGCGTACCTGGCCACCAGGAACGCGGCCAGGCGTCCAGGGACTGAGAGCCCGTTGACACCCCGAAACGATCGCCCCTAGCGTCAAACCCATGGCACCGCAGGCATTCCTGACCACCCGGGGTCACATCGACCTCGTCCGGGTGGCTTCCGCGGCCTGTCGCTGATCCCGTAGCACAAGTCTCCCCTGCCACCAGAGACCCACGGGACCAACTCCATGACGCTGGCCGTTTCCCCCGACCTGCCCACCCTGCTCCGCACCGGCCCGTTCCCGGCCGCGCTGCGCGCCGCGATCCAGGCCAGCGGCCTGAGCCTGGACCGGGTGCAGCACCGATTACGCGCCCGCGGCGCCGCGGTGAGCGTGGCGACCCTGAGCAACTGGCAGTCCGGCCGCCGCCAGCCCGAACGCGAGGACTCCTTCCTGGTGCTGGCGCACCTGGAGTCCGTGCTCGGGCTGCCCGAGGCCGCGCTGCGCATCCTGGTCGGCCCGCCCCGCCCGCGCGGCAGGCACGCCATGACCCCCGTCCCTGCTCCCCCGGTGGAACAGCTCTGGTCCCGCCCGGATCGCCTCGGCGCTCTACTGTCCACTGTGGACACCAACTCGGACGGCCTGCTGACCAGGCTGAGTCAGCACGACCTGGTGGAAGTCGGCGCGGACGGACGGCAGCGGAGCCTGCGGGTCAAGCAGGTGCTGCGTGCCGACGCCGACGGCGCGGACCGCTGGCTGGTGGTCTTCGACCCCCGGCACCCGCGCGGCCTGGCCGCCGGCCTGGTCCCCTTGCGGCACTGCCGGTTGGGCACGGTCGCGGTCGACCCGGAGAGCGGGCTGATGGCCGCCGAACTGCTCTTCGACGCCCCGCTGGCCAGGGGCGAGACGGTGATGATGGAGTTCGAGATCCTCAGCCCGGCAGGCTCGCCGCCCCGCCAGGGCGAGATGTTCTGCCGCAAGTTCCGCCGCCCGGTCCGCGACTACCTGGCCGAGATCCGCTTCCACCCGGACGCCCTGCCACAGCGCGCCTACCAAGTCACCAGCCCGCTCAGCTCGCCAACCGGCACCCGCCGCCGGGCCCTCACCGTCTCGGCCGCCGGCTCGGTGCACGCCACCGCCCAGGACGTCGGCCCCGGCACCTTCGCCATCCGCTGGGACGGCATCCCGGTCTGACCCACGACAACGCCCCCGGGACCGGGTCCCGGGGGCGTTTCCCTTCGTCGTGGCTCAGGAGCCGGTGTGCAGCAGGCGGTTGGGGCTGCCCGCGCCGGGACTGGTGACCTTGTTCGGGGTGGCGGCCGCGACCAGGGCGTCGCGGACCTGTTGCGGGGTGGCGGCCGGGTTGGCGGACAGGTACAGGGCAGCGGCGCCGGTGACGTGCGGGGCGGCGAAGCTGGTGCCGCTGCCGGTGTAGGTGGCGGTGTCGCCGGAGCGCCAGGACGAGGTGATGTCCACGCCGGGGGCGAACAGGTCGACCCTGGGACCGAAGGCGGACCAGCTGGCCCTGGTGTCGGTGCGACTGGTCGCGCCGACCGTGATGGCCTGCTCGACCCTGGCCGGGGAGTTGTTCACCGCGTCCACGCCGTTGTTGCCGGCGGCGATGGAGTAGGTCACCCCGGAGGTGATCGAGCGCTGCACGGCGGCGTCCAGGGCGGCGGACACGCCGCCGCCCAGGCTGACGTTGGCGACCGCGGGCTTCACCGCGTTCTTGGTGATCCAGTCCACGCCCGCGATCACGCCCGCGGTGGTGCCGCTGCCCTGGGCGTTGAGTACCCGGACGCCGTGCAGCCTCACGTCCTTGGCCACGCCGTAGCCGGTGCCGGCCGCGGTCCCGGCGACGTGCGTGCCGTGGCCGTTGGCGTCGTCCGGGTCGGTGTCGTTGTCGACGAAGTCGTAGCCATTTCCGACCCGGCCGGAGAACTGCTGAT
This sequence comes from Crossiella sp. NPDC003009, assembly GCF_053591555.1. Classification (NCBI taxonomy): domain Bacteria; kingdom Bacillati; phylum Actinomycetota; class Actinomycetes; order Pseudonocardiales; family Pseudonocardiaceae; genus Crossiella; species Crossiella sp. NPDC003009. The sequence continues at coordinate 14,393 of NZ_JBSFUA010000047.1, forward strand.
GAGTGGCCCGAATTCCGGTGTCGAGAATGTAGATGTGCACATTCGCGGCGGTGTTGGAGTAGGTGTAGGAGTTGTTCAGGGGGAGGTTGCGCTGGTCGATGCGGTCCAGGCCCCAGGACGGCGGGTTGGGCTGGGTGGCGGTCAGCGACACCACCTGGTTCTGCTCCACGTAGGCCACGTTCGGGTCCGCGGCCAGGCGGCGGGCGGCGCGGGCGTCGGCGGTGACCTCGAAGCCGTTGAGCGCGGCCGAGAATGTTCGTCTGACCTGGGCGTTCACCTTGGCTGACAAACCGGCCGGGGCGGCGTGGCCGTTGAGCACGACCAGGTAGCTGCCGGGCACCGCGGTGGCCGAGTCAGCGCCCCGGACCGCGCCCTCGGCGGCCTGGGCGGGCAGGGCCGCGAGGCCGCTGACAGCCAGTGCGGACAGCGCTGCGAGGCTGAGCGCACGGGTGGTTTTCGACATGTTTTCTCCTTGGCAGGGAATTGCTTGGTGGCAAATCCGAGCCTAGGAGAAATCCGCACGGCCGAACAGAATTTACAATTTACGGCGTTGACGTTTTACGGGCGGGACCAGGCCAGCCGGAACCACTGGATGCCGAGCACCACCAGCGGCAGCACCGCCACGTAGAGCCCGGCCCCGGGGCCGGGGGCCTGGAACACGGTCTGCCGGGTCCACACCGACAGCAGGCCCAGCATCACCGACAGCCAGCAGCCCAGCGTGGACACCCAGGCCAGTGCCCACAGGCGCAGGCTGAGGGTGGCCGCGGTGAGCAGGACGCCGAAGAAGACCGCGAAGCCGCCGAACAGCCTGGGCAGCACGCCGATCTTGAGCGCGGGGTCGGTCTGGCCGAGCAGCACCTGCCAGCCCGCCGCGTCGCCGACCCAGGGCAGCAGGGCGGAGACCAGCAGCACCAGCACCGCGCCCGCGATCACCATCGCGCTGCGCGGCGCGGGCTCGACCCTGCGCACCACCCGGCGCTCGACCTGCTTCAACTCCTCGGCGAACTCAGCCATGTCATCCCGTCCGTCCTGCGCCCCGGCGTTCATCGGCTGCCGCATCCGCCCACCACCGCGGGCTGGGGCGTGGCCGGGGCGCCGAAGGACGGCAGGCCCAGGGTCACGCCGGAAGTCTTGGGGCGCTTGCCTTCCGCCCAGTTGTCACCGGCCCTGGTGCGGCGGTGGGAGAGCAGGTCGCCGTCGGCGATCAGGTTGTGCGGGGCGCCGTAGGTGATCGCGGTGGTGACCACGTCACCCGGCCGGATCTCCCCGTCGGCCGCGCCGACCGGGTTGAAGTGCACCAGGCGGCCGTCGCGGGCCCGGCCGGACAGACGGCGGGTGGCGGTGTCCTTGCGGCCCTCGCCCTCGGACACCACGACCTCGACCACGCGGCCTTCCTGCTCGCGGTTGAGGTCCCAGGAGATCTGCTCCTGCAACGCGATCAGCCGCTCGTAGCGCTCCTGCACGACCTGCTTGGGCAGCTGGTCGTCCATGGTCGCCGCGGGGGTGCCGGGGCGCTTGGAGTACTGGAAGGTGAAGGCGGAGGAGAACCGGGAGGCCGCGACGACGTCCAGGGTGCCCTGGAAGTCCTCCTCGGTCTCGCCGGGGAAGCCGACGATGATGTCGGTGGTGATCGCCGCGTCCGGGATCGCGGCCCGCACCTTGTCCACAATGGACAGGTAGCGGTCGCTGCGGTAGGAGCGGCGCATCGCCTTGAGCACCCGGTCGGAGCCGGACTGCAGCGGCATGTGCAGCTGCGGGCAGACGTTCGGCGTCTCGGCCATGGCGGCGATGACGTCGTCGGTGAAGTCCCTGGGGTGCGGGGAGGTGAACCGGACCCGCTCCAGGCCCTCGATCTCACCGCAGGCGCGCAGCAGCTCGGAGAAGGCGGTGCGCTGGCCGAACTCGGCGCCGTAGGAGTTGACGTTCTGCCCGAGCAGGGTCACCTCCAGCACGCCCTCGGCGACCAGGGCCTGCACCTCGGCCAGGATGTCGCCGGGCCTGCGGTCCTTCTCCTTGCCGCGCAGCGCGGGCACGATGCAGAAGGTGCAGGTGTTGTTGCAGCCCACCGAGATCGACACCCAGGCCGAGTGCGCGGAGTCGCGCCGGGCGGGCAGGGTGGACGGGAAGGTCTCCAGCGACTCCAGGATCTCCACCTGGGCCTCGGCGTTGTGCCGGGCGCGTTCCAGCAGCACCGGCAGCGAGCCGATGTTGTGCGTGCCGAAGACCACGTCCACCCAGGGCGCGCGCTTGACGATCTCGCCGCGGTCCTTCTGCGCGAGGCAGCCGCCGACCGCGATCTGCATGCCGGGGTGCGCGTCCTTGACCGGGCGCAGGTGCCCCAGGTTGCCGTACAGCCGGTTGTCCGCGTTCTCGCGCACCGCGCAGGTGTTGAACACGACGATGTCGGCGTTGTCATCGGCGGCGCGCACGTATCCCGCGTCCTCCATCAGGCCCGCGAGCCGTTCGGAGTCGTGCACGTTCATCTGACAACCGTAGGTACGGATCTGGTAGCTGCGTGTCACCCGCTCGTCCTTTCCCGGTTTCCCGGTTCAAGAGTCCAGGGTAGAGCGCTTCGCCTGGCAGGATGAACCGGTGTCCCGCCGACTCCTGAGTCTGCTGCTCGCCATGGCCACCGCGCTCGCCCTGGGTGGCTGCGGTGGGCAGCTGGAGGGCGTGCGGCTGACCATCGCCACCGGTGGCACCGCGGGCGTCTACTACCAGCTGGGCAAGGCGCTGTCCGGGGCCTGGGAGCGGGACCTGGGCATGCCGAGGCCGACCGTGCTGCCCACCGCGGGCTCGGTGGACGCGCTGGGCAAGCTGGAGTCCGGCGAGGCCGACCTGGCCTTCGCCGCCGCCGACGCCGCGGTGCGCGCCTTCGACCAGCAGCGCCCGAACCGGCGGCTGCGCGCGCTGGCCCGGATGCACGACGACTTCTTCCACGTGATCGTCCGCGCGGAGATCCCGGCCACCAGGCTGGCCGACCTGCGCGGGCTGCGGATCGCCACCGGCTCGGCCGAGTCGGGCACCCGCTTGATCGCCGACCGGCTGCTTGAGCAGGCGAAACTCTCCGCGGCGGACCTCCGCCAGGCACCGACCGACCTGCAGGACTCGATCATCGCGCTCAAGCGCGGCGAGCTGGACGGGTTCTTCTGGTCCGGTGGCCTGCCCACGCCCACGGTGCGCGAGGCGGCGGCGGGCATGTCGCTGCGGATGATCGACCTGAGCGATGTGCTGCCTGGACTGCTGGACAAATATTCCTCGGTATACGGCAGCGCCACGGTGCCCGCCTCCACCTACGGCATGCACAACGGCCCGGTGACCACGCTGGTGGTGCGCAACTTCCTGCTGACCACCGAGGCGCTGGCCGCCGACACCGCGGCCGCGCTCACCGAGGGCATGTTCGCGGCCAGGGACGACCTGATCAGGGCGAACCAGGTGGCGCTGTCCCTGGACACCCGCTCGGCGATCGAAACAGCCCCGATCGACCTGCATGAAGGGGCCCTGCGCTACTACCGGGGGACCAAGGTCTAGGGCACTGCCCGCGGTCGACGTCGGCCCCGGCCTGAACCCGGCGGTAGTCGCCGGCTAGCCCTCTTCGAGCGACTCGAACTCGATCACCGGGAGCTCGACCACCACGGCCAGGCCGCCGCCCTCGGGCAGTTCCAGCCGGACCGCGCCGCCCGCCCGTTCCACCACCCGGCGCACGATCGCCAGGCCCAGGCCGGAACCGGTGATGTTCTGGTGGCTTGGCGAGCGCCAGAACCGGTCGGTGGCCCGCTCCAGCTCCTCCGCGGTGAGCCCCGGCCCGTGGTCGCGGACGGTGAGCACCACCCGCTGCCCGGCCTGCTCCGCGCTGACCACGACCGAGGAGTGGTCGGGGCTGAACTTGAGCGCGTTGTCCAGCAACGCGTCCAGCACCGTCTCCACCCCGCGCGGCGGGGCCAGCGCGAACAGGTCCGGTTCGGTGCGGGTGGACAGCGCGATGCCGCGCGCGGCCGCGACCACCCGCCAGGCGTCCACCCGCTCGGCCACCGCCCCGTCCACCTCGGCTGGCACCGGCTCCACCGAGCTGGCCTCGGCCCGCGCCATGGACAGCAGCTCGTCCAGGATCTGGTTCAGCCGGACGGTCTCCTCCATGGCCGCGTGGTGCTGCTCCACCGAGTCCTCGTGCACGTGCCCTTCGAGGTTGCCCAGCCGCAGCCGGAGCGCGGTGAGCGGGTTGCGCAGCTGGTGCGAGGCGTCGGCGACGAAGGCGCGCTGGGCGGCCAGCACATCGCTGACGCTGGCGGCCATCTGGTCGAAGGAGCGGGTCAGGTGCCGCAGCTCGGGCGGGCCGGTCTCGCCGCCGACGGCCTCCACCGGGCGGCCGCTGACCACGCTGGCCACCATCCGGCCGGTGGCCTCGTCCAGGCGGCGCACCGGGCGCAGGATCCAGCGCACCACGGGCAGCGCGAGCAGCACGCCGAGGCTCAGCACGGCCACGCTGGCCAGCGCCAGCACGCTCCACCAGACCAGCACCCGCAGCCTGCTCGCGTCGGTGGGCGAGACGGTGACCACCGCGCCGCGGACCTCGCCGCCCACCCGCACCGGCTCGGCCAGCACCAGCGGGGTGCGGTCCCAGGGCATCAGGGTGGACCCGGTCTCCGGCACCCGCCCGGCCAGGGCCAGCTTCAGCCGCTCGGCGATCCGGGGGTCGTCCACCTTGACCGAGTCGTCGGAGGTGACCAGGAAGTGGTTCTCCCGGTCGGTGACCAGCACCGAGATGCCGTGCACCTGCTGGTAGCGCTGGAGCTCGGGCCGCATCAGGTCCGGTTTGTCCGCCAGCAGCGGGTTCTGCGCCAGGCTGGCGAACCGGCTGGTGTCGCCGACCCGGTCCAGGAACAGCCGCTGCTGCTCGGTGCCGGCCACGTTCAGCGCCAGCGGCACGCCGAGGCCGAGCAGCACGAGCACCAGCAGCGACAGCATGATCACCAACAGCCGGGAGCGCACCCGTCAGCCCTCGGCCGGGCTGGCCAGGCGGTAGCCGACCCCGCGCACGGTCTCCACCAGGTCAGGGCGGCCCAGCTTGGTGCGCAGGGTGGCGATGTGCACGTCCAGCGTCCGGTTCGCCCCCGACCAGGTGCGGCCCCAGACCTCGGCGATGATCCGTTCCCTGGTGCACACCGTGCCGCGCGCTTGGGCCAGCATGGCCAGCATCTGGAACTCCTTGCGGGACAGCGCGACCGGCGCGCCGGCCACGGTCACCTCGTACCGTCCCATGTGGACCTCGACATCACCGAAGGCCAGCGCCGCGCCAGGGGTGGCGCCGCCCTCGCCGCGCCGCCTGCGCACCGCGTGCACCCGCGCCACCAGCTCGCCGATGTCGTAGGGCTTGACCAGGTAGTCATCGGCCCCGGAGTGCAGCCCGAGGATCCGATCGTCGACCTCCCCGCGCGCGGACACCACGATCACCGCCACATCGCTGGCCGCGCGGATCGCCCGGCACAGGACGAACCCGTCGACGTCGGGCAGGCCCAGATCCAGCAGCACGACGTCGGCGTTGCCGACCGCCTCCAGCACGCCCTTGCCAGAGGGCAGGCGGGTGACCGCCATGCCGCGCCTGGTCAGCGCGGGCTCCAGCGCTTCCGCTACCCGGTCGTCATCCTCGACCAGCAGTACCCGCACGTGTGGTGCCTCCCGACTCACGTGGCTCATCCGTGACAGAGTTGAGACCCTAAGTCTTACTCAAGTGCCCTGGACTGGGGTGGTTTCCGACCCCTAGGTTTCCGCCATCGTCCACCACCCCGTGCTCTGCCGACTCTGGAGGTTTGATGACCTCGGCCGCCCACACTCCGCCGATGATCCGCATGGCGGGCGTGGACAAGTTCTTCGGGCCGCTGCACGTGCTGAAGAACATCGACCTGGAGGTGCCCAAGGGCCAGGTCGTGGTCGTGCTCGGCCCCTCCGGTTCCGGCAAGTCCACCCTGTGCCGGGCCATCAACCGGCTTGAGCCGATCAACTCCGGCGTCATCGAGGTCGACGGCAAGCAGCTGCCCGCCGAGGGCAAGCAGCTGGCCGCCCTGCGCGCCGACGTCGGCATGGTGTTCCAGCAGTTCAACCTGTTCGCGCACAAGACCATCCTCGAGAACGTGATGCTGGCGCCGGTCAAGGTGCGCAAGCTGAACAAGGCCGAGGCGCGGACCAAGGCGATGGAGCTGCTGGAGCGGGTCGGCATCGCCAACCAGGCCGAGAAGCACCCGGCCCAGCTCTCCGGCGGCCAGCAGCAGCGCGTGGCCATCGCCCGCGCGCTGGCCATGCGCCCGAAGGTGATGCTCTTCGACGAGCCCACCTCCGCCCTCGACCCGGAAATGGTCCAGGAAGTCCTGGACGTGATGACCACCCTGGCCAAGGACGGCATGACCATGCTCGTGGTCACCCACGAGATGGGCTTCGCCCGCAAGGCCGCGGACCGGGTCATCTTCATGGCCGACGGCGAGATCGTGGAGGACTCCACCCCGGAGGACTTCTTCACCAACCCGCGCTCGGCGCGGGCAAAGGACTTCCTTGGCAAGATCCTCACTCACTGAAACGCCGCGGCGACTCAGCGAGATGAATGGTCGAGGCACCCGCCTCGCAGTAGTTGAGATGATCCGAAAGGGACAGCAGATGCGCGTTACCCGAGTTCTGCAGGCAGGCGTGGCCGTCGCCGCCGCGGTCGCGCTCCTCTCCGCCTGCGGCGGGGGCGGCAACAGCGGCAGCGGCGGGGACAAGAAGCTCACGATCGGCATCAAGTTCGACCAGCCCGGCCTCGGCCAGAAGACCGGCACCGGCTACGAGGGCTTCGACGTCGACGTCGCGACCTACGTCGCCAAGGAGCTTGGTGTCGACGCCAAGAACATCAACTGGGTCGAGGCCAAGTCGGCTGACCGGGAGAGCCTGCTGAAGAAGGGTGACGTCGACTTCATCGCCGCCACCTACTCGATCACGGACAAGCGCAAGACCGAGGTCGACTTCGTCGGCCCGTACCTGGTCACCGGCCAGGACCTGCTGGTCAAGGCGGACAACACCGACATCGTCGGCCCGGAGTCGGTCAACGGCAAGAAGCTGTGCTCGGTGAAGGGCTCCACCTCGGCTGACACGGTGAAGACCAAGTTTGCCAACCAGGCGCAGCTGCAGCAGGTCGACGGCTACTCCCAGTGCCTCAACGGCCTGGACACCGGCACCATCGACGTGCTGACCACCGACGCCACCATCCTGGCCGGTCTGGCCGCCAAGCAGCCGGGCAAGTACAAGCTGGTCGGCAAGACCTTCACCACGGAGAACTACGGCATCGGCCTGAAGAAGGGCGACAACCGCCGCGCGGACATCGCCAAGGCCGTGGAGAAGATGTACTCCTCGGGCGAGTGGCAGAAGGCCATCAAGAAGAACCTCGGCGACATCTTCAAGGCGGGCGAGCCCCCGGCCCTGACCGAGAAGTGAGCTGACCTCTAGTTGAGCCCGGAGTGCCGGGCGCGGCGCAGCCCGTGCCCGGCACTTCGTTTACCCAGGTCGAGGAGACCATGCTGGACTTCCTGAGCGAGTACGACGTGCTCGGTGCCTTCTGGCTCACCGTGCAGCTCACCGTGTACTCGGCCATCGGCTCCCTGGTGTGGGGCACCGTGCTCGCGGGCATGCGGGTCAGTCCGGTCCCGATCATGCGGGCGTTCGGCACGGCCTATGTGAACATCATCCGGAACACGCCGCTGACGCTGATCATCGTGGCGATGTCGCTGGCGCTCTACAGCGTGCTCGGCCTGAAGCTGGCGCGTGAGCTGCCCGGTGACCTGACCTTCACCGACACCAACAACTTCCGGCTCGCGGTGCTCGGCTTCGTCATCTACACCTCGACCTTCGTCTGCGAGTCGATCCGGGCGGGCATCAATACGGTGCCGGTCGGCCAGGCCGAGGCCGCCAGGGCACTGGGGCTCGGTTTCGGGCAGACGCTGGGCATCGTGGTGCTGCCCCAGGCGTTCCGGGCCGTGGTCGCCCCGCTGGCCAGCGTGCTGATCGCGCTCACCAAGAACACCACCGTGGCCAGCGCGATCGGCGTGGCCGAGGCGGGGCTGCTGATGTACGACATGATCGAGAAGGAAAGTGACAAGATCATCCTGGTCTTCACGATCTTCGCACTGGGCTTCGTGCTGCTCACCTTGCCGACCGGACTGTTCCTCGGCTGGGTCAGCAAGAAGGTGGCGGTGAAGCGATGAGCGCGCCCTCGGTTCTCTACGACGCGCCCGGCCCCAAGGCCAGGGCCCGCAACGTCGCCTACTCGATCCTGTTCGTCGTGGTCCTGCTGGCGGCGATGTACTGGATCTTCGTCCAGCTCGGCGCCAAGGACCAGCTGCGCCCGGAGCTGTGGACGCCGTTCTTCACCGAGAGCACGGTGTGGACCGTGTTCCTGCTGCCCGGCCTGCTGAACACGCTCAAGGCCGCGGCGCTGTCCATCCTGATCGCACTGCCCATCGGCGCCCTCTTCGGCATCCTGCGGCTGTCCGACCACGTGTGGATCCGGGTGCCGGCGGCCACCGTGGTGGAGTTCTTCCGCGCCATCCCGGTGCTGCTGCTGATGGTGTTCGCGAACGAGTTCTACGCGGCCTTCACCGACGTGGGCCGGGACGAGCGCCCGCTGTTCGCGGTGGTCACCGGCCTGGTCCTGTACAACGCCTCAGTGCTGGCCGAGGTGGTGCGCGCGGGCATCCTGTCCCTGCCCAAGGGCCAGACCGAGGCGTCCATGGCGCTGGGCATGCGCAAGACCCAGACCATGCGGATGATCCTGCTGCCGCAGGCGGTGACGCTGATGCTGCCCGCGATCGTCAGCCAGATCGCGGTGATCGTGAAGGACACCGCGCTCGGCGGTGCGGTGCTGTCCTTCCCCGACGTGATGCGCCAGTTCCGGATCCTGCCGAACGAGTACGGCAACAACCTGATCCAGACCCTGCTGGTCATCGCGATCATCTACATCGCGATCAACAGTCTGCTCAGCTGGGTGGCCCTGCTGCTGGAGAAGCGGCTGTCCCGCCGCAACCGCCCGCCTCGCGGGGCCAAGGCCGACCACATGGAGCCGGTTGGCCCGGACCCGATGGCCGCGACCGGCATGCGCACCGGCAACGGCGTCTAGCTCCCCGATCTCGCCGACGGCCCGTCCCCATCCCGGGGGCGGGCCGTCGCCGTTAGGCTGGCCTGGTGCAGCGGATCGCCATCGTGGCCCTGACCGGTCTCCTCGTCCTGTCCGCCTGTGGCGGCGAGGACCCCGCCCCCGGCAGCACCGGCTCCCCTGGCACCAGCGTGTCCATCCCGCCGAGCTCCGAGCAGGCCAGTGGCTCCCCCACCATCGACAAGATCAAGGCCCGAGGGCGGATGGTGGTCGGGGTGGCGGACAACCTGCCGGGGGTGAGCAAGTACCACCAGGACGGCGGCAAGCACAGCGGGTTCGACATCAAGCTGGCCGAGGTGATCGCCACCGGACTCGGCCTGGCCAAGGACTCGGTCCGCTTCCGCAGCACCACCGAGGCCACCCGTCTGTCCACTTTGGAGAGTGGGGACGTGGACCTGGCCTTCGGCGGCATCAAGGCCAGCACTCAGCCGCAGATCGGGCTGGTCGGACCGTACCTGCCGGTGCACCAGGACCTGTTGGTGCGCAAGGAAACCAGCTCGGTGACCAGTGGCCAGCCGGTGTGCGTGGCGGCCAACTCCAGCGCGGCGGCGAAGGCCGAGACGGTCAGCCCCCGGGTGATCTCCGAACGCAACGGCGACACCTGCGTCGCGGCCCTGCGCGCGGGCACGGTGACCGCGTTCTCCGGTGACGACCTGGTGCTGCGCGGCTACGCGGCCGAGGAGAAGGGCGGCTTCACCGTGCTCGGCCGGGAGCTCACCAGCGAGGGCTACTTCATCGGCATCCCGGCCCGGGACCGCGCGCTGCGGGCGAAGCTGGCGGAGATCCTGACCAAGGCCATGGCCGACGGGTCCTGGGCGAAGCTGTTCCAGGAGAGCTTCGGCATCCCCGCGCCCACCCCGCCGAGCGTGAAGTAGTCACGGTCCGCTCTCGAACTCATCACCAGCGGCGTTCCGGGTTAACAACGGGCTGACCAGGGGCGACCCTGGAAGCATGCGTCCCGACCGGTACACCCCGATGGGCCAGGCAGGCCTGCTCGTCGGCGCCGCCACCATCGCGGTCGCCCTGGCGCTCTACCTCGGCGACCCGTCCCGCCTCCCGGGCGCGGCCGCCACCGCCGTGGCCGGCCTGGGCGCGGTCGCGCTCGGCCTGACCTTCCTGCGCCGCAGCGACCACCAGCGCCAGGCCCAGCTCCAGGAGGCCCGCGCCACCATCGAAGCCATCACCGACGACAACCTCCGCGACGCCCTGCACGCCAGCCTGGCGCTGAACCTGGCCGGAGTCCGGATCAGCCTGGCCGAACTGACCAAGCTGGCCACCCCGGAGCAGGCAGGAACGGGCAAGGGCACGATCACCGTCATCGGGCCGCATTCGCAGGCCCGCAAACGTTAGTCGAACCGCCCCGCCTGAGCCCGCCGCACCGCGGCCGGGGTGCCCAGTTCCGCCCGCAGCCCCGGCCGGGCCGCGTAGAAGTCCAGCATCCGGTAGGCCAGCACCGGATCCACCCCCAGCGCCCGCCCCTCGAGGAGTACCCCCGGCTCCCGCGGTGGCCCGCCGGAGAGCCAGGCCAGCCGCTGGTGCTCGATCCGGTTGTCGTACGCGCCCACCCACACCCGCGGACCGTCCCCGGCCACCGCGGTCACCAGCCGCACGCCGTCCCAGCCCAACCGGGAACGGAACCCCCAGCCGCGGTGCTCGATCCCCTCCGGCGTGAGCAGCAGCCACCCGCGCACGATCCGCCGGGTGAGCACCTGCGCCGGGTAGATCAGGAAGAACAGCCCGGCCAGGCCGAAGACCGCGGCGGCGGCCGAGGGAGCGACCACCTCCGGGCTGCGGCCGAGGTCGTGGGCGGCCAGGCCGAACAGCAGCGCCATCAGCACCGTGAGCAGGACCGGGCCCGCGAAGCCCAGCCAGGAGTACGGCAACAGGGTCCCCGGCCGGCCGGCCAGGTCCGTTGCCGTGCGCACGCCTCGCACCCGGCCCCGGCGGGTGCGCACCCGGCTGTCGTAGCCGACCAGCACGACCACCGCGAAGACCAGCCCGAACAACAGGAAGTACTTGACCGCCGGGTCGAACCGGCCGCCGCGCACCGCCGCCGCGCAGCCGAAGGACACCAGCGCGAGCAGCCCCAGCCAGCCCAGGGACAGGTACCAGCGCGCCCGGCCGGTGGGCCATTCCGGCGGCCAGGGCAGCGGTTCAGAAGATCGCGTCGAAGACATCACCCACCGCGTCCCCGACCGCCACCGCGGCGTTGCCGATCGCCTTACCGGTGTTGGCCACCGCCCGCGCGCCCGCCTCCACCGCGTCTCCGACCGCGCCGATCCCGTTCTCGTACAACGAGTCGATCGCACCCGAGGTGAACACCCCGACCGCCGCGCCCACCACCGCGCCGACGACCGTGCCCACCCCGGGCACCGGGATCACCGAGCCGATCGCCGCCCCGGTGGCCACGGACGCGGCGAACCCGCCCACCCCGGACACCACCGCCTGGCCAACCGGTTTGTCGGCCACCGCGATGTCGTAGACGATCCCGGCCGCCGCCAGCGCGCCGCCCACCTTCAGTCCGGTGGCCCGCGCCGCGACCTTGGTGTCGGCGGCGGCGCCGGCCAGCTGGGCGGCCCGGTGCCGGAAGGCGGTCGCGGTGTCCGCGTCCCGGTAGACCAGCGCCGGGTTCAGGCCGTCCGCGGCCTCGGCCAGCTTGGCGAACCTGGCGGCCTCACCGGCCAGTCGGGTGGACTCCGTCAGCGTGGCCGCCGCGCCCGCGGTGCGCAGTCCGTCCACCCCGCCGTTGACCAGGTCGGCGACCGTGATGAACCACTTGGTGCGCACGTCGTTCCACGCGTTGGCCAGGGTGTCCTCCAGGAACTTCTGCGCCCGCCGGGCCGACTCGGCGGCCGCCGCGGCCTCGCGGTAGGCGGTGGCCTGCCTCGGATCCGCGCCCGGCTCCGGCTCCAGCACCCGGTCCCCGTCGACCCGCAGCCCCGCCCCGCGGCGGCGGCCCGGATCCTGACCATGTCCTCCTGCACCCGGTGCAGACCCGCGGCGTAGTCGTCCAGTTGCTGGGCCACCCGCTGGGCGCCGGCGGCCAGGTCGTCGGCCTTGCGCGCACCGCCGGTCAGCTTGCTCCGGAACGCCTCGCCCGCCGTGCCCTGCCAACCCGCGTCGGTGTGGTTGCGGGCCTGGTAGAGCCGGTTCGCCGCCTCGGTCACGGTGGCGCCGAAGTGCGCCCGCAGCCAATGCGCGGCCCCGCGCACGCTGTCCGGCCGCCCCGGCACCCTGGTGTCCACGGGCATCCGGCTCACCTCGGCCGGTTGGGCTCGCCGCGGAGGGAGTCGGCGGCCTGGGTGTCGGTCTCGGCGTAGTCGGCGTTCCCGGTGGCGACCTGCTCGGCCGCGCCCGCCGCGCCCAGCACCAGCGCGCCCGCGTTGTCCAGGAACCTGGCCAGCATCCCGGTCACCACGGCGGTGGCGTTGCCCGCATCCGGCGGGCCGGGCACCGAGCGGGCCAGCCCATCCACATCCGCGCTGGTCTGCCGCAGGGTGCGGGCCACGCCGGCCAGCACGCCGAGGTCCACGACCTGCTTGCCGCCGGTCATCACCCAGCACCCCCGTGGCGCAGTTCCCCGGGAATGGCCACGTCCAGCAGCACCAGCTCAAACGGTCTGCTCTGCCGCAGGCGCTCCAGGTTCGGCGTCGGCACCACGACCCACGGCTGGTCCGGTCCGCAACAACGGATCAGGCGGTCCAGCGCCGAGTAGGCCAGCAGCGCCACCCGGCCGTCTTTCGTCTCGCGCATCTCCACGGTGATGTTCCCGCCGACTGGCTCCGCCTCCGCGCACGGCAGGTAGAGCATCGGCGGAAACTCCGGTGGGATCGGTGTCCCCGTTTCCGGCATGAGCGTCCCCCCTCCCGGTCTCGATTGAAACAGGAAGGAACACGCTCCGCAATCGTGTGATTACTACAGGTAATTAGCCGCTTGAACTGGCTTTTGTCATTCGTCCTTGCGCCGCCGGAACAGCTTGAGCAACGGGTCGTACCTCCGGTCCGCGACCCGTTCCTTCAGCGGGATCAGCGCATTGTCAGTGATCTTGATGTTTTCCGGGCAGACCTCGGTGCAGCACTTGGTGATGTTGCACAGTCCCAGCCCGTGCTGCGTCTGCGCGTCCTGGTGCCGGTCCGCCGCGTCGAGCGGGTGCATCTCCAGCTCCGCGATCCGCATCAGGAACCTCGGCCCGGAGAACGACTCCTTGTTCTCCTCGTGGTCACGCACCACGTGGCAGGTGTTCTGGCACAGGAAGCACTCGATGCACTTGCGGAACTCCTGGGAGCGTTCCACGTCGACCTGCTGCATCCGGTAGTCGCCGGCGGCCACGCCCTCCGGGGGCTTGAACGCCGGGACCTCGCGGGCCTTGGTGTAGTTGAACGAGACGTCGCAGACCAGGTCCCGCATCACCGGGAAGGTGCGCATCGGGGTGACGGTGACCGTCTCGTCCTCGGTGAAGGTGGACATGCGGGTCATGCACAGCAGGCGGGGTTTGCCGTTGATCTCGGCGGAGCAGGAACCGCATTTGCCCGCTTTGCAGTTCCAGCGGACGGCCAGGTCCGGGGCCTGGGTGGCTTGCAGGCGGTGGATGATGTCGAGGACCACCTCGCCCTCGTTGACCTCCACGGTGAAGTCGGTGAGGCCGCCGCCCGCGCTGTCGCCGCGCCAGACCCGGAAGTGCGCCTGGTAGCTCATCTCAGCTCCGCTCTTCCTGGCCGCCCGGATGCCCGGTCAGCTCGGCCTCGGTGTAGTACTTGCGCAGCTCGCCGATGTCGAAGAGCTCCAACAGGTCCGGGCGCATCGGCTGCGGCTGCTCCCTGGTCACCGCGACGGTGCGGCCTTCCTCGGAGCTGTCCGCGGTGCACACCAGGGTGGTGTCACGCCAGGCGGAGTCCATCGCCGGGTAGTCGTCGCGGGTGTGCCCGCCCCGGCTCTCCGTGCGCTCCAGGGCCGCCCTGGCCACGCATTCGCTGACCAGCAGCATGTTGGACAGGTCCAGTGCCAGGTGCCAGCCGGGGTTGAACTGGCGGTGGCCCTCCACGCCCGCCTGGGCCGCGCGGCGGCGCAGGTCGTCCAGCTTCTTCAGGGCCAGGGTCATCTCCTCGCCCTTGCGGATGATGCCGACCAGGTCGTTCATCACCTGCTGGAGCTCGGTGTGGATGGTGTACGGGTTCTCCACCGGGCCGTCCACGGCGGCCGCGGTGAACGGGGCCAGCGCCGCCTCCGCCGCACCGTCCACATCGGACTGGAGCACGGCGGGACGCACCGCGCCCAGACCCTCCACATAGGACGCCGCACCGGCGCCGGCGCGCTTGCCGAAGACCAGCAGGTCGGACAACGAGTTGCCGCCCAAGCGGTTCGAGCCGTGCATGCCGCCGGAGACCTCGCCGGCGGCGAACAGGCCCGGCACCCTGGACTGGCCGCTGTCCGGGTCGACCTGCACCCCGCCCATCACGTAGTGACAGGTCGGGCCGACCTCCATCGGCTCCGCGGTGATGTCCACATCGGCCAGTTCCTTGAACTGGTGGTGCATGGACGGCAGCCGCCGGATGATCTCCTCGGCTGGCAGCCTGCTGGAGACGTCCAGGAAGACCCCGCCGTGCGGCGAGCCCCTACCGGCCTTGACCTCGGAGTTGATCGCCCTGGCCACCTCGTCGCGGGGCAGCAGCTCCGGTGGGCGGAGGTTGTTGTCCGGGTCGGTGTACCAGCGGTCGCCCTCCTCCTCGGTCTTGGCGTACTTGTCCTTGAAGACCTCTGGCACGTAGTCGAACATGAACCGGCGGCCCTCGGAGTTGCGCAGCACGCCGCCGTCCCCGCGCACCGACTCGGTGACCAGGATGCCCTTCACGCTCGGCGGCCAGACCATGCCGGTCGGGTGGAACTGCACGAACTCCATGTTGATCAGCGAGGCGCCCGCGCGCATGGCCAGCGCGTGGCCGTCGCCGGTGTACTCCCAGGAGTTCGAGGTCACCTTGAACGACTTGCCGATGCCGCCGGTGGCCAGCACCACCGCCGGGGTCTCGAACAGCACGAACCGGCCGGACTCGCGCCAGTAGCCGAACGCGCCGGAGATCCGGTCGCCGTCCTTGAGCAGCTCGGTGACCGTGCACTCGGCGAAGACCTTCAGCCTGGCCTCGTAGTCACCGGACTCGGCGAAGTCCTCCTGTTGCAGGGACACGATCTTCTGTTGCAGGGTGCGGATCAGCTCAAGCCCGGTGCGGTCGCCGACGTGGGCCAGCCGCGGGTACTCGTGGCCGCCGAAGTTGCGCTGGCTGATCCGGCCGTCCTTGGTCCGGTCGAACAGCGCGCCGTAGGTCTCCAGCTCCCACACCCGCTGCGGCGCCTCCTGGGCGTGCAGCTCGGCCATCCGCCAGTTGTTCAGGAACTTGCCGCCGCGCATGGTGTCCCGGAAGTGCACCTTCCAGTTGTCCCCGGAGTTGACGTTGCCCATGGCCGCGGCGATACCGCCCTCGGCCATCACCGTGTGCGCCTTGCCGAACAGGGACTTGCACACGATCGCCACCCGCATGCCGTGTTCCCTGGCCTCGATCGCCGCGCGCAGGCCAGCGCCGCCGGCACCGATCACCACGACGTCGTAGCTGTGCCGTTCGACTTCACTCATGCCGTGTCAGATTCCCTTGGTTGTCAGAAGCCCGGGATGGTCAGTTGAACAGGCGCAGGTCGGTCAGCACGCCGCTGGCGACCAGCGAGACGTAGAGGTCCGCCAGGCCGACCGAGGCCAGTGAGGCCCAGGCCAGCTGCATGTGCCTGCTGTTGAGCTTGGACACCTTGGTCCACAGCCAGTACCGCACCGGGTGCTTGGAGAAGTGCGTGAGCCTGCCGCCGATGATGTGCCGGCAGGAGTGGCAGGACAGGGTGTACGCCCAGATCAGCACCACGTTGGTGACCAGGACCAGGGTGCCCAGTCCGATGCCGAAGCCGCCGTCCTTGCCGGTGAAGGCGATCACCGCGTCCCAGGTGAGGATGCTGGCCACCGGGATGGCCGCATAGAAGAAATAACGGTGGATGTTCTGCACGATCAGCGGGAACCGGGTCTCGCCGGTGTACTTCGCGTGCGGCTCGGCGACCGCGCAGGCCGGGGGCGAGAGCCAGAACGCCCGGTAGTAGGCCTTGCGGTAGTAGTAGCAGGTCAGCCGGAAGCCCAGCACGAACGGCAGCACGAACAGCGGCGGGGTGACCAGGAAGCCGAGATCGGGGAACCAGCGGCCGAAGTGGGCCGAGCCCTCCACACAGGCCTCGGACAGGCAGGGTGAGTAGAACGGCGCCAGGTACTGGTACTGGGGCACCCAGTACGCGCTGTTCATGAAGGTGCGGACCAGCCCGTAGATGACGAACGTGGCCAGTCCGGCGAAGGTCAGCAGCGGGGAAAGCCACCACCGGTCGGTGCGCAACGTGCGTGCGTCGATGCGCGCCCGACCGGCGGCGTTGTCGGAAACCGTCATGGTGTCCCTTGTTCGCTGGAGTCCGCGTCGTTGCGAGTCAGCGGGTGGTGCCCCGTCTCGACCGAGACGGTCCGGTCGTCCTTACCGGTGTGCCCGGTAGCCGCCGACGCCCTCGTCATCGGCCCCGCGCCACAGGTCGGGGTCGTACGGGGTGTCGGAGACGACGACCATCTCCCGTTCGCCCGCGGTGCGCGGGATCGGCAGGGAAGACAGTTCGGCGGCATCGATGTCGAGCCGGTCGACATCGTTGGCGATCCGCCGCACCGCGGTGGTGTCGCCATAGCGAAGCCGCAGCTGGGTGAGGCTCTGGCGGAGCTCGCCGATAGCTCGCTGCAGGGCGGCCAGTTCCGTGTCCGGCATACCGAACACCTCCCTCGACGCGTCGTGGTGGTCTCGCAGACTCTGCCTGGAAACTGGACCTTGTGACAAGGCCCACACGCCAGGTTTCATCCAGTGGCCTCAAACGGGCGAAATTGTGCGGCCTCACGCTTCTGTATCGGTTTTGCTGTTACCGGGGAGTTACGCCTAACGTGTGAGCCGTACTGACTGCCAGCTACGCGGCGCCAAGGTCGTCTCCGCGGGGCCACTCCGGTGGCCCAGTGACCGACGAGGAGCCACGGCATGAGCCAGCTGCATCCCGTGATAGCGGATGTGACCGCCAGGATCGCCGCCCGCAGTGCGCGTTCCCGCGCGGCCTACCTGCGGCGACTCGCCACCGCGGCCGGTGAGGGACCGGCGCGCGGCGGCCTGGGTTGCAGCAACCTGGCGCACGGGTTCGCGGGCATCACCGGCCCGGACCGGGCGTTGCTGCGGGCCAACCGGGCACCCGGGGTGGCCATCGTGAGCAGCTACAACGACATGCTCTCCGCGCACAAGCCGTTCGCCGACTACCCGGAGATCATCAAGGCCGCGGTGCGCGAGGCCGGTGGGGTGGCCCAGTTCGCCGGCGGCGTGCCGGCCATGTGCGACGGGATCACCCAGGGCCGGGGCGGCATGGAGCTGTCCCTGTTCAGCCGGGAGGTCATCGCGATGGCCACCGGCGTGGCGCTCTCGCACGAGATGTTCGACGGCGCGCTGCTGCTCGGCGTGTGCGACAAGATCGTGCCGGGCCTGCTGATCGGCGCGCTGGCCTTCGGGCACCTGCCGACCGTGCTGATCCCGGCCGGGCCGATGGCCTCCGGGCTGCCGAACAAGGAGAAGGCCAGGATCCGGCAGCTCTTCGCCGAGGGCAAGGCCACCCGCGAGGACCTGCTGGAGGCCGAGTCCGCCTCCTACCACTCGCCGGGGACCTGCACCTTCTACGGCACGGCCAACTCCAACCAGCTGGTCGTCGAGGTGATGGGCCTGCACCTGCCCGGCGCGAGCTTCGTGCCGCCGGACACCGGCCTGCGCCGGGCGCTGACCGAGCACGCCAGCCGCCGGGTGGTGGAGCTGGCGCACGGGCGCGGCGAGTACACCCCGATCGGCGAGGTGGTGGACGAGCGCAGCGTGGTCAACGGCGTGGTCGCGCTGCTGGCCACCGGCGGGTCCACCAACCACACCCTGCACCTGCCGGCCATCGCCGCGGCCGCGGGCATCCAGCTGACCTGGGACGACTTCAGCGACCTGTCCCGGGTGGTGCCGCTGCTGGCGCGGGTCTACCCCAACGGCAGCGCGGACATCAACCACTTCCACGCCGCGGGCGGGGTGCCCTACCTGGTCGGCGAGCTGCTGGCGGCCGGTCTGGTGCACGCCGACGTGCGCACCATCGCCGGTCCCGGCCTGCACCGCTACCGGCAGGAGCCGACCCTGCTCGACGGCGTGCTGACCTGGCGGGACGCGCCGGCGCACAGCCAGGCGCCGGAGGTGCTGACCTCGGTGCGCGCGCCGTTCGCCGCCGACGGCGGGCTGCGCGTGCTGCACGGCAACCTGGGCACCTCGGTGATCAAGGTGTCCGCGGTGGCGCCCGAGCACCGGGTGGTGCACGCGCCGGCGCGGGTCTTCACCGACCAGCACGCCGTCACCGCCGCCTTCGCCGCCGGTGAGGTGGACGGCGACGTGGTCGTGGTGGTGCGCAACCAGGGCCCGCGCGCCAACGGCATGCCGGAGCTGCACGGGCTGACCCCGGCGCTGGGCGTGCTGATGGACCGCGGCCACCGGGTCGCCCTGGTCACCGACGGCCGGATGTCCGGCGCCTCCGGCAAGATCCCGGCCGCCATCCAGCTCACCCCGGAGGCCGCGGTCGGCGGCATGCTGGCCAGGGTCCGCGACGGCGACATGATCCGCCTGGACGCCGAGGCGGGCATCCTGGAGGTCCTGGTGCCCGACGCCGAGCTGGCCGCCCGCGCGGTCGTGGACGGCCCGCCCGCCGAGGAGGAGTGGGTCGGCGTCGGCCGGGAGCTCTTCGGCGCGTTGCGCACCGCGGTCGGCCCGGCCAGCCAGGGCGCCAGTGTTTTCCCCCTGCCCGCGACCCCGGGCCTGCCGATGGAGGTAGTTCAGTGACCACCGCACGGGAGCTTCTCGCCGTCTCCCCCGTCATCCCGGTCGTCGTCATCGACGAGGTCGACCACGCCGTGCCGCTGGCGAAGGCGTTGGCGCGCGGCGGGATCGGCGTCATCGAGGTGACCCTGCGCACCGCGGCCGGCCTGCCCGCGATCGAGCGGATCGCGGCCGAGGTGCCGGAGATCCTGGTCGGCGCGGGCACCGTGATCACCCCGGACCAGGTGGACGCCTCGCTCAAGGCGGGCAGCCGGTTCCTGGTCACCCCGGGCACCACGGACAGCCTGCTGACCGCGCTGGAGGGCTCCGGCGTGCCGTTCCTGCCCGGCGCGGCCACCATCTCCGAGGCGCTGAAGCTGGCCGAGCGCGGGCACGACACGCTGAAGTTCTTCCCGGCCGAGCAGTCCGGCGGCACCACCTTCCTCAAGGCGCTCTCCGGTCCGCTGCCGCAGCTGCGGTTCTGCCCGACCGGCGGCATCACCGTCACCAGCGCCCGCGGCTACCTGGCGCTGCCGAACGTCTCCTGCGTCGGCGGTTCCTGGCTGACCCCGAAGGCCGCGCTGGCCGCCGGCGACTGGGCCGCGGTGGAGAAGCTGGCGGCGGAGGCCGCGGCGCTGGGCTGATGTTGCTGGGCTGATGTTGTTGCCCAGTCCGGGTTCTCGCCGGGGCCAGTCCCCGGCGAGCCCGGACACTTCACCGGTTCGGGTGGCCACCGCACCTCGGTCACCGGCGGCAAAGCCTTGCCCGCCAACAACTTCGCGCCAACCATCGCCCGCAGCGCCACCCGCGGCGGCGACCACCCCGCCCCGCCCCCGGCACCCCGGCACGCGCAGTGACTGTTTTCCCGCTTCTCGCTGTGCCACCCCGGCACACCCCCACACCTTTCAGCGATTCCCCCGCGCCACCCCACCCTCCGCCCCCACCCCCCAATACATTCGGTCCCATGCCCTCCCAACCCCCCTCCATCCGCGCCCGCGCCCTCGGCGCCGAACTGCGCCGCAAGCGCGAACAGGCCGGGTACACCGGCATGGACCTGGCCCGCCGCACCGGCTGGTCGCACAGCAAGATCTCCCGGCTGGAGACCGGCGACCGCGGCACCACCATCGCCGACGTGGCCTACGTGCTCGGCTTCTACGGCGCCAACGACACCGAGACCACCCGCCTGCTCGAACTGCTGCGGGACGCCCCCGAGGGCGTGTGGGCCTGCCCCCGCCCGCGCGCCTCGCAGGAGAACCAGGCCCGCTCGATCCAGACCTACGCCCCGGCGCTGATCCCGCCGCTGCTGCGCACCGAGGCCTACGCCGCGGTGCTCGGCCAGCCGCCGGAACGACCATCGCCGCTGCGCAGGGCCTATCCACCGACCGCGCTGTTCCACCTGGACGAGTCCGCGCTGCGCCGCACCGTCGGCGACGCCAAGGTGATGAACGACCAACTGCGACGCCTGGTCTCCCTCGGCAACTGGGAGCACGTGACGATCCGGGTGGTGCCGCTGTCCGCGGGCGCCCACCCCGGCCTGGCCGGCGCGTTCACCCTGCTGCACTACGGCGACGACCGCCCGGTGGTGCACCTGCCCCAGGAGACCCAGGACCTGTACCTGGAGTCCGAGGAGGACCTGGCCACCTACCGCCGCATCCTGACCGACCTGGACGAGATCTCCCTGTGCCAGAACAGGTCCCGCGACCTGATCACCCGCATGGCGCACGCCCTGAGCTGACCCGCCCCGTCCCTGCCGCCCGCCGCGGGCCTCAGCTGCTCAGCCGAGGCCCAGGCCGGGCCTCCGCGGCGGTCTCGTGCACCAGGTAGTCCGCCACGTCGAACTCCCCTACCCTGCGGGTCAGCTCACCGGTCGACCACGGCCAGGAGAAACTGTTGCGCCCGTTGGCATCCAGGTAGTAGCTGGAGCAGCCGCCCGCGTTGTACACGGTGCCGGCCAGCGCCCGCTGCGCCGCCGCGTTGAACCGCTCCTGCAGCTCCGGCCGCACCGACAGCGCGGGCCAGTCCCGCTCGGCCAGCAGCCGCACCGCGGACAGCACGTGCGCCAGCTGCGCCTCGATGATGGCCATCGCCGAGGAGTGCCCGGTGCCCAGGTTGGGGCCCAGCAACAGGAACAGGTTCGGGAACCCGGCCACCGAGGTGCCGAGATAGGCCCGGGGGCTGCCGCCCCACACCGCGGCCAGGCTGCGGCCCTGGGCGTCGAAGACCCGGTCGGCCACCGGCATGTCGGTGATGTGGAAGCCGGTGCCGAAGATGATCGCGTCCACCTCGCTGCGCCGCCCGTCCGCGCCGATGACCACGTTGCCCTCGATCCGGCTCAGCTCGGTCGGGTGCACGGTCACGTTGGGCTTGGTCAGCGACCGGTAGTAGGTGTTGGACAGCAGCAACCGCTTGCAGCCCAACGTGTAGTCCGGGGTCAGCACCACCCGCAGCGCGGGGTCCGGCACCGTGGCGCGCAGGTGCAGCCGTCCGGCCTGCTGCACGATCCGCAGCAGCCAGGGATGCCGGAAGCCCACGCCCAGCGCCTCCATCCCGGCGTACTCGGCCGCCCGCAGCGCCCGCTGCGCGCGCGGGAAGGTCCGCAGCAGCCAGCGTTCCAGCCGCGGCACGTGGTGGTCCGGCTTGGGCAGCACCCACTGCGCGGTCCGCTGGAACAGGTGCAGCTCGGCCACCTCGGGCGCGATCTTGGGCACGAACTGCACCGCGGAGGCCCCGCTGCCGACCACCGCGACCCGTTTGCCGGTGAGGTCGTAGTCGTGGTTCCAGCGCGCCGAGTGGAAGCTCTCGCCGGGGAAGTCCGCCAGCCCCGGGATCTCCGGCATCTTCGGCTGGTGCCACGGCCCGGCCCCGGCGATCAGCACCCGCGCGGTGTAGCGGCCCCCGGTGGTCTCCAGCACCCAGCGGGCGCCGTCCCAGCGCGCGGCCAGCACCTCCACCCCGAACCGCAGGTGCCCGGTGACCCGGTAGCGCACCGCCACGTCGGCCAGGTAGCGGCGGATCTCCGGCTGGGTGGCGAAGGCCCTGCGCCACTCCGGGTTGGGTGCGAAGGAGTAGGAGTACAGCGCCGAGGGCACGTCGCAGGCGCAGCCGGGGTAGGTGTTGTCCCGCCAGGTGCCGCCCAGCTCGGCGGCCTTCTCCAGCACCGCGAAGTCGGTGAAACCGCTCCCGCGCAGCCGCACCGCGGCCCCGATGCCCGAGGCGCCCGCACCCACCACGATCACGGGAAAGTCCCTGGTCAACCGGTTCGTCATGCGCTGACACCTCATTCCAGACAGCTGCCGTCCCACTTCCGCAACGAGCGGCGGCCGGTCGAGGTTCGCGCGCGCCGATCGTCACCTGATCGGGGGAAGTGGCAAAAAAGGTCCGGAAGATCGGCAACCAGCCGCGCCGCCGGGACGTGTCAGAAGTGTCAGCGCCTTTCTTCTGCCACGGGGGTGGACCATGACCGAGCTCGCGGAGTCCGTAGCGGCAAGCACGGACCTCGCTCAACGACTTCTGCACGCGCACGGCTACCGGGCGCTGCGACTGGGCATGAGCGAGGCGGACGCGGTGGCCACCGGGCTGCTCACCTCAGACGACACCAGCGGGGTGTGCCGCTTCTACCGGTTCGCCGGCTCCGAGGGCAGCCAGCCGAAGACCAGCGGGGTGTTCATCTCCCCGACCAACGGCGTGGTCATGATCGGCGGCACGTCCAAGATGCTGACCCCGCAAGGCATCTGGCGCGGCAGCGAGCTGGCCGACCTGCGCGACGCCTACCCGGTGCTGCGCCGCGACCGGCTGTGCGACTGGATCTACCGCGCGGCCGCGCCGGGAAATCCGCGCGCGCACTACTGGTTCACCGTGGACGGCGGCCGGGTCACCGACTTCGGCCTGCAGGCCAGCCAACTCTGAGAGAAGTTCCTCACCGACCAGCGCAGGGAGCGCCGGAGCATCATCAATCCTGTTGGGGGACAACGGAATGCACAAGCTCGTGCGTACGCCCGCGCCCGCGGTCGCCACGGCCGCGGCGCTCACCGTCCTGGGTGGCGCCACCGCCTCGGCCGCCCCGGACACGCTGCCCTTCCTCGGCCCGGACGGGTACAAGAGCCTGAAGCTGAACCAGAGCGAGGCGGAGGCGGCGGCCACCGGTCTGCTCACCGACAAGCAGCGGATGGGCAGCTGCACCACCTACCGGTTCGTGGCCAGCGAGGGCACCGGCTCCGAGTACGGCGACGTGGTGATCGGCTTGAACGGCAAGGTGCACTCGATCAACGCCACCTCGCGGATGCTCACCCGCGAGGGCGCCTGGGAGAACATGCACGTCAACGACCTCAAGGCGATCTACCCCGAGCTCGTCCGGGACCCGCGGCCCGCCCTGTACCGCGCCCCGGTCCCCGGCAACAGCGCCGCGATCTACGTGTTCACGGTGAACAACGACCAGGGCATCGCGACCGACATCTCGCTGCAGAACGACGAGGACCCCGGCTGCGGAGCCTGACCGGCCGTTGTCCCCCCGATGAGGGCGAAAAGTTCTCGTCCCCGAGGCAACCTCCGGCGGGAGCTGAACGTGTTTGATGGTGGAGCCGGTGCCAGGGGGGTGCCGGGCACAACTGAAACCCTCTGGGGGGACAAGTTCATGAAGGCGCTCGCGCGCAGGCTCGTGTCGGATGTCGCACTCCCCGCGGCGGCCAAGGTGCTGGGCAGCTTCTCCGCGCTGTCGGCGGCCCGGTCCGCGCTGCCCTACCTCGGTCCGGACGGCTACAAGTCGGTCAAGCTGAACATGACCGAGGCGCAGGCCGTGGCCACCGGGCTGCTCATCGGGCGGCGGGCGGCGGACGGCTGGGTCACCTACCGGTTCGTCGCGGGCGAGGGAACCGGCGCCGAGTCCGGTGACGTGGTGATCGGGCGCGACGGCCGGATCCAGTCCATCAGCGCGACCGCGCGGGCGCTCACCCGCGAGGGCGCCTGGAACAACATGCCGCTGAGCGACGTCAAGGCGATCTACCCTCGGCTCGCCCAGGACGAGCGGCAGCACCACCTGTTCCGGACGCCGGTGCCGGGCAGCGAGCACGCGAGCTACACCTTCGCGGTGAACGACGACAGCGTCGCCACCCGCGTCTCACTGCACCGAAACGACGCCCCGGGCTTCGTTTCGGTGCAGTGAGGAACCGGGCTCGGACTAGGGCCGCTGGAGCAGGGCCAGCGCCTCTGGGATCGAGTCCACCACCGGGCGGCCGGTGGCTGCCAGCTTCCGTCGGCTCATCACTCCCGTGGTGACCAGGACGCAGGCGGCGCCGGCCGCTTCGGCGGCGTCGGAGTCGTCGACCACGTCCCCGATCAGCACCACCTCGGCCGGGTCGAGCTGCTGCGCGGCCAGGTGCTCGATGAGGTGCTCGGCCTTGGAGCCGCCGCCGGTGTCCACCCGCAGCCCGTCCACCCTGGCGAACAGCTCCAGCAGGCCGAACTGGGTGATCAGCGGGACCAGCTCGTGGTGGAACCACATGGACAGCAGTGACTGGGTGCCGCCGGTGGCCGCCCAGCCGTGCAAGGCCGTCGGCACCCCGGTGGCCAGCGCGCAGGTGTCCAGCACCGCGCGGTAGGCCTCGTGGTAGGTCTTGTCCAGCTGGACCCAGTCCTCCACGCTCAGCTGCCGGTCCAGCAGCCGCTCGTAGCAGGCGACCAGCGGCCGGGAGAAGGTGTCCCGCCAGAAGTCCATGGTGATCGAGGGCCGCCCGAACCCGGCGCAGACCTGGTTCACCGAGTCGAGCACGGCCTGGTTGTCATCCAGCAGGGTGCCGTTCCAGTCCCAGACAACGTGGGTGGCGCGAAGTGTGTGGTCCCGAGTCGTCACGGCCGGAT
Organism: Crossiella sp. NPDC003009; assembly: GCF_053591555.1. NCBI lineage: Bacteria > Bacillati > Actinomycetota > Actinomycetes > Pseudonocardiales > Pseudonocardiaceae > Crossiella > Crossiella sp. NPDC003009. The sequence continues at coordinate 39,338 of NZ_JBSFUA010000047.1, forward strand.
AGTAGGCGGTCGCACCGACAGCGCTCGCGCGATTATCCGGCCCTCGGGGCATGATGGGGTGATGGATCTCGCTGAGGCACGCCAGATCATCAGGGAGCAGCCGCGCGCGGTGCTGGCCACCACCCGCGCCGACGGCAGTCCGCAGATGTCGCCGGTGCTGGCCGCGGTCGCCGAGGACGGCGCGATCGTGGTCAGCAGCCGGACCACCGCGTTCAAGGTGAAGAACCTGCGCCGCGATCCCCGGGTGTGGCTGTGCGTGCTGCCGGATGCCTTCTTCGGGCGGTGGATCCAGGTCGAGGGCACGGCGAGCGTGCTGGAGCTGCCCGAGGCGATGCCCGGCCTGGAGGACTACTACCGCCGCGTGTCCGGCGAGCACCCGGACTGGGCGGAGTACCGCGCCGCGATGACCTCGGAGCAACGGGTGCTGGTGCGCATCGAGCCGACCCGCGCCGGCCCCGACCGCAGTGGCTGAACCACTCACCGAACTGGGCAGGCGGTACGGCCGGGACTGGACACCGGTCACCCTCGGCGAGTCCGGCGCCCAGGTCTGGCGGGCCGGCGAGGTCTATCTCAAGGTCGCCCTCACCCCGCCACACCCCGACCCGACCGCCGCCCCCGCCGCCGAGGCCGCCCGCTGCGCCTGGCTGGCCGCCCAGGGCTTCCCGGCCCCGGAGGTGGTGGAGCACGGCGACCGCGACGGCTTCTCCTGGCTGGTGACCCGGGCGCTGCCGGGCCGCCCGGTCAGCGACCCGTGGCCGGTCGAGCAGGCCGGGGGCGTGGTGGGCGCGGTGGCCGGCCTGGCCCGCGCGCTGCACGCCCTCCCGGTCGCCGACTGCCCGTTCGACCGCCGCCACGCGGTCACCGTGCCGCTGGCCAAGGCCGCCGCCGCGGCGGACCTGATCGACCTCACCGACCTGGCTCCCGAGTACGTGGGCTGGTCCGCCGCGGACCTGGTGGCCGAGCTCGACCGCACCCTCCCGGCCGACGAGGACCCGGTGGTCAGCCACGGTGACCTGTGCACCCCGAACGTCCTGCTCGACCCGGACACCCTCGCCGTGACCGGCGTGCTGGACCTGGGCCGCCTCGGCGTCGCCGACCGCCACCTGGACCTGGCGCTGGCCACCCGGAGCCTGACCCGCGCGGGCCTGGACCCGGCGCGTTTCCTGGCCCGCTACGACTTCACCGGCCTGGACCCGTCCCGGATCCGCTTCCACCGCCTGCTGGACGAGTTCTTCTGAACCCGGTCACTCCTCCGGCACGATCCGCCGCACCAGCTCCGGGACCAGGTCCTTGGCCGCGAACGGCCGCATCGCCTCCGGCAGGGTCAGGTGCTCGATCACCAGTCCGGTCATCGCCAGGTAGAGCAGGGCCACCGTCTCCGCCCCGCCCGGCAGCCCGCTGTCGGTGTGGAACTGGACGGAGGAGTCGAAGTTGGCCTGCAAGGTCTCGGTCAGCGCCGCCCGCAGCTCCGGCCGCCGGGTCGCCTCCAGCCGCAGCTCCTGCAACGCCAGGTACCCGGCCGGATCATGCTCGATCCGCGCCACCAGCTGGTGCATCAGGGTCTCCACCAGCTCCCGCCGCCGGGGCGCCCGCATGGTGACGGCCAGCTGCGCCGGATCCGGCCCCAGCCGCAGGTGGATCTGCCCGCCGACCTGGTTGAGCAGGTCGTCCCGGTTGGCGAAGTAGTTGGACGCGGTCCCGTTCGGCACCCCGGCCTCGACATCCACGGCCCGGAACGTCAACCCCCTGGCCCCCTCCCGCGCCAGCACCTCCACCGCCGCGTTGACCAGCGCCGCCCGCCGAGCCGGGTTCTGAACCACCAAGCCTCCCCCGCTAACCACTACAGGCATAGTACTGCGGGAACAGTAGTTGCCGCTACGCCCCATCCAGTCGAGCGATCAACGTTTTTGGCGCCACCACCCGGAAAGCGTCCTCGACCAGTTCCCCAACCTCGGCCCAGTCCAGCCCACCCACATCCAGGTAGACCCCGAGCCACCCCCGGTGCCCGACATAGGGCGGCCGGAAATAGCGCTCCGGCTCAGCCCCGACCAGCGCTTCCTGGGCGCCGAGCGGGGCCGCGCACCAGAAGGCGAGGCGGTTGTCGTGGTGGTGGTTGGCGTACATGACGAAGGTCTTCTTGCCACGGATGAACCAGGTCGGCTCGCCGTGGCTCAGGCGCTCGGTGGTCTCGGGGAGGGCGAGACACAGGGCGCGCAGGGACTCCAGTGGGTCGGGCGGCGGCTTCGGCGGCTTCGGCATGGGTGGCGGCTCCCGGGTTCCGGTGGGTTGGGTGGTTCCGGTGGCGGGGTGGGGCGGGGCGGTGGGGCTGGGCTGCGCGGTGGGGGAGCGAAGGCGGGGCGCAGTGGAAGCGCGGCTGAGGCGGGAAGGCGGCTGGGGCAAGTCGGAGGCGGGGCTGGCACGGCGGGGCGGGGCGAGGCTGGGCGGGGCTGGCACGGCGGGGCGGGGCGGGGCTGGCGGGGCTGGGCTGGGCGGGGCTGGGCTGGGCTGGGCGGGGCGACGTTCGGCGAGAGCGGCCTCGGCAACGCGGCTTCCCCAGTGGTGCGTCTTCCCCGGCGGCGCAACTTCCCCAGCGGTGCGGCTTCCTGGGCTGCGCAACTTCCTGGGCGTCGCGGCTTCGTGGGTGACATGGCTCCTGGGCGGCGGGCTGGAGCAGAAGCGCGGCTCGGGCGGAGTGCAGTTGGGCGAGCTGCGGTGGGGGCGGGAGCGCGCTGGGAACGAAGCTGCGACGAGTCGGAGGCGGGGCTGGCAGGGGCGGGCGGCGTTCGGCGGGAGCGGCTTCGGCAGTGCTGCTTCCCCGGCAGCGTGGCTTCTCCTGGCAGCATGGCTTCTCGGACGCCGGGCCGGAGCGGCACGCTTCTCGCCGGAGTTGCCGCCAACGGCGCTGGCCGCCCGGAATCGCCGCTCCGCCAACGCAAACCATGCGCCCGCACGATTCGGGCCGCCCACGCAACCTGCGCGCCCACGCGATTCGGGCCGCCACGCAACCCGCGCCCACGCGATCCATTCCGCCCACGTGCTCCGCTCCGCCCGCGCAGACCGCGCCCACGTGCTCCGACCGCCCGCGCAAACCGCGCGCCCGCGTGCTCCGACCGCCCACGCAAACCGCGCGCCCGCGTGCTCCGACCGCCCACGTGCTCCGACCGCCCACGCGATGCGCTCCGCTCACGTGTTCCGGCGGCCAAGGCGGTCCTGCCCCGCCGGCGCGATCCGCCGTGCCGGGGTGAGCCACGCCGCCGGGGCCAGCCAGGCCGGCCGGGGTTTCCGGCAGCCGCGGTGTGGTGCGGGGTGGCGGCATGGGCTGGGTGGGTCAGTCTGGGGGGTTGTCCAGGAGGGTGGCGTCCAGGTCGGCTTCGCGGAGTTCTTCGCGGACCACGCGGAAGGCCAGGCCCTCGGAGTAGCCCTTGCGGGCCAGCATGCCGACCAGGCGGCGGATGCGGGTTTGTTCGTCGGCGGACTGGAGGCTGCCGCCGCGGAGGCGTTTGCGGACCAGGTCCCTGGCTCGGGTTTCCTCGGCCTCGGGGTCCACCGCGGCCACCGCTTCGGCGGCCACCTCGTCGGCGACGCCCTTGCGGCGGAGCTCGACGCTCAGGGCGCGGCGGGCCATGCCCTGGTAGGCGTGCCGGGAGCGGACCCAGACCTCGGCGAAGGCGGCGTCGTCGACCAGGCCCACCTCGTCCAGGCGGGCCAGCACCGTCTCCGCGACCTCCGGCTCCACTCCCTTGCGCGCCAGGCTCTGCGCCAGCTCCGCCTTGGTGCGCGGGCGGGCGGTGAGCAGCCGCAGGCACACATCCCTGGCGTAGGCCACGGGATCCTGCGGCTGCTCCTGCCTGCCCTGTTCGGAGCGCACGGTCAGAAGTCGACCGGAGCGGGCGCGGTGTCGTCGGCGTCGAGCTTGGCGCCGATGCCCAGCTTCTCCTTGATGCGCTTCTCGATCTCGTTGGCCACGTCCGGGTTCTCCCGCATGAACTTGCGGGCGTTCTCCTTGCCCTGGCCCAGCTGGTCGCCCTCGTAGGTGTACCAAGCGCCGGACTTGCGCACGATGCCCTGCTCGACGCCGACGTCGATCAGCGAGCCCTCGCGGCTGATGCCGACGCCGTAGATGATGTCGAACTCGGCCTGCTTGAACGGCGGGGCCACCTTGTTCTTGACCACCTTGACGCGGGTGCGGTTGCCGACCGCGTCGCCGCTGTCCTTGAGCGTCTCGATGCGGCGCACGTCCAGGCGCACCGAGGCGTAGAACTTCAGCGCCTTGCCACCGGTGGTGGTCTCCGGGCTGCCGAACATGACGCCGACCTTCTCGCGCAGCTGGTTGATGAAGATCGCGGTGGTGCCGGAGTTGTGCAGCGCACCGGTGAGCTTCCGCAGCGCCTGGCTCATCAGCCGGGCCTGGAGGCCGACGTGGCTGTCGCCCATCTCGCCCTCGATCTCGGCGCGGGGCACCAGCGCGGCCACCGAGTCGATCACCAGCACGTCCAGCGCGCCGGAGCGGATCAGCATGTCCGCGATCTCCAGCGCCTGCTCGCCGGTGTCCGGCTGGGAGACCAGCAGCGCGTCGGTGTCCACGCCGAGGGCCTTGGCGTAGTCGGGGTCGAGCGCGTGCTCGGCGTCGATGAAGGCGGCGATGCCGCCGTTCTTCTGCGCGTTGGCCACCGCGTGCAGGGCGACCGTGGTCTTACCGGAGGACTCCGGACCGTAGATCTCCACGACCCGGCCACGCGGCAGGCCGCCGATGCCCAGGGCCACGTCCAGGGCGATGGAGCCGGTCGGGATGACCTCGATCGGCGGGCGCCCCTCTTCACCGAGGCGCATCACCGAGCCCTTGCCGAACTGCTTGTCGATCTGGGCCAGCGCGAGTTCGAGGGCCTTGTCTCTGTCGGGTGCTGCGGGTGGCATCGCTGTGGTCCGCCTTCTCGTCCGGGCTGGTCTTTGTGGGTCGCGCTCACGCTAGCGGGCAGGACCGACAATCCTCCGCGAGGTAGTCGCCGTCTGTGGATAACCGGCCCGATGTGGACAACAGGCTAACCGAACAGGTGTTCGATCCGAAAACCGACACGCCGACTGGTACGGTGCCGCGCCCCGAGAGGGTTTCGGCCTGACCGCGGCCACACTTGAGGCAGCCGCACTTGAGGGCGTCAGAGCCAGCCGTGCCGGATCGCCTGGACACCGGCCTGGAACCGGGTCTGCGCGCCGCACCGGTCCATCAGCTGCCGGACCCGGCGCTGCGCGGTCCGCGGCGCCATGCCCAGCTGCCGGGCGATGCTCTCGTCGGTCAGCCCGGCGGCCAGCAGCGCGAGCAGCTGCGGGTCCACCTCCGGCTCGGGTTCGGCCGCGGCCGCGCCGGTGAACGGGATGCTCCGGTCCCAGTACAGGTCGAAGGTGGAGTGCAGCACTTCCAGCAGCGGCGACGGGCGGATCACCAGCACGCTGTCGATGCCGGTCGCGCCGACCACCGGCAGCACCGCGCCGCGCCGGTCCACCAGGCCCAGCTTGAACGGCAGGTCCGGGGTGACCCTGGCCTTCTCGCCGCCGGCCACCAGGCTCAGCACCTCCGCCAGCCGCCCCGGCAGCTCAAAACTGGACCTTTCATAGACCACGCGCCAGCAGACATCACGTTCGCTGCTGTCGTTCTCCAGCCCGATGAACTCCTCGGAATGGGACAGATAAGGCGGTTTGTCGAGAACGCGGACCTCGTCCCTGGCACTGAGCAACAGGGCCCGCCACTGGGACAGCGCGGCATCCGCGCCCTTCACCACCTCGACAATGGAGTCGTCATCCGGACAACCGTTGCCGGCCTGCCGGTAGAGCTCCATCAGGCGGGCGGTCTCGGCGCGGGCGCGGCGGTGCTCGTTCTCCCGGTCGGCGATGAGCAGCTCCACCGCGAGATCGGGCGCGACCGCGCACCAGCGGGCCGTCGCACCGGCCACCCTGCGGACCAGGCCCCGGCTCTCCAGCTCCAGCAGCACCTCGGCCAACCTGCGCGGATCACGTTCCGACCCGGCCATGGCCAACTCGGCGGCGCTGCTCGTGCCGCCGCGCAGCAGCAGCTCGTAGACCGCCGACTGGGCCGGGTCGACCCCGAGGTTCTCGAGCACTCGTCCTCCCGCCTGTGCCGGTCATTGTGACCCCCGGAAAGCGAAAAGGCACTGCCGAAGCCGATTGTCCGGATCACCTGTATTCAAGTGATTATCCGACTACGCGGCCATCAGGTCGGCAATCGATTAGACCATTCGCCGCAGGTCGTGAACGCATCGTAGTCAGTTGACGACGGAAACGTGACCGACTAATGGCGTGAACACGGTGCTGACGTAAAGCAGCCGCCGCGAACCCTGTGCTTGCGATCACACCAATGCCTACCTTCCGAGTCCCCTGCTTTGGAAGGAAGCCCCCTGTGAACCGTGTGTTCCGCACGGCGCTGGCCACGGCGTCCGTGCCCGCCGCCCTCGTCAGCAGCCTGATGCTGCTGCCCGTGACCGCCCAGGCCGCCCCCAGCGGCGCCCAGCCCAGCCAGCCGGTGACCGAGCGCCCGTTCGAGCGACTGATCGTGGGCTACCAGTCCAGCTCGCTGGAGGCCAGCTCCGACGACGCGGCCGCCAGCGACGCCCGTGGCAAGGCCGCGAAGGTCGGCAAGGACCTGCGGCTGCACCGCCGCATGTCCACCGGCGCGGCCGTGGTCGACCTCGGTGGCAAGACCACCAAGGCCGAGGCCGCGCGCACCATCGAGGAGTTCCGGGCCGACCCGAAGGTCGCCTACGTCGAGCCCGACCTGTTGATGCAGCCGCTGGCCGCGCCCAACGACACCGAGTACCACCGGCAGTGGGACCTGTTCGAGGCCAACGCCGGCATGAACGTGCCGGGCGCCTGGGACTCCGCCACCGGCACCGGCGTGACCGTCGCGGTGATCGACACCGGCTACGTCGCGCACTCCGACCTGGCCAGCAACATCGTCAGCGGCTACGACTTCGTGGCCGACGCCGCCCGCGCCAGGGACGGCAACGGCCGGGACAGCAACCCGGCGGACGAGGGTGACTGGGTCAAGCGCGGCGAGTGCGGCACCGACGCCAACGGCCAGCCGGTGCCCGCCAAGGACACCGACTCCAGCTGGCACGGCACCCACGTGGCAGGCACCATCGCGGCCAGCACGAACAACAGCAAGGGCATCGCGGGCATCGCCTACAACGCCAAGATCCAGCCGATCCGGGTGCTGGCCAAGTGCGGCGGCGCCACCTCCGACATCGCCGACGCGATCATCTGGGCCTCCGGCGGCTCGGTCACCGGCGTGCCGGCCAACCAGAGCCCGGCCAAGGTCATCAACATGAGCCTGGGCGGCAAGTCCAGCTGCTCGAGCACCTACCAGAACGCGATCAACGCCGCGGTCTCCCGCGGCACCACGGTGGTCGTGGCCGCGGGCAACAGCAACGACGAGGTCTCCGGCTACACCCCGGCCAGCTGCAACAACGTCATCTCGGTCGCCGCGAGCAGCCGTGAGGGCAACCGGACCTGGTACTCCAACTACGGTGCCAAGATCGACGTGGCCGCGCCGGGCGGCGAGACCCGCAGGGCCAACGACACCCCCGGCACCATCACCACCCCGGAGAACGGCATCTGGGCCACGCTGAACAACGGCGCGAGCACTCCCGGCGCGGAGAACTACGAGCCGTACCAGGGCACCAGCATGGCCGCCCCGCACATCGCCGGCCTGGCCGCGCTGATGGTGGGCAAGGACAAGGCGCTGACCCCGGCCTCGGTGGAGCAGCTGATCAAGGACAACGCGCGGGCGCTGCCCGGCACCTGCACCGGCGGCTGCGGCGCGGGCCTGGCCGATGCCACCAAGACGGTGGCCGCGGTCGGCGGCACCACTCCCCCGCCCGCAGGCACCTTCAGCAACACCGAGGACGTGGCGATCCCGGACCGCGGCGCCGCGGTGACCTCCGCGATCACCGTCAGCGGCCGCACCGGCAACGCCTCCAGCGCGCTGAAGGTCGCGGTGGACATCAAGCACACCTTCCGCGGCGACCTGGTGGTCGACCTGCTCGCCCCGGACGGCACCGTCTACCCGCTCAAGCGCTCCTCGGCCACTGACTCGGCGGCCAACGTGCTGGCCACCTACACCGTGAACGCCTCCAGCGAGGTCGCCAACGGCACCTGGAAGCTGCGCGTGCAGGACGTCGCCAGCTACGACACCGGCAAGATCGACTCCTGGAGCCTGACCTTCTGACCACCCGGTTGAAGTAATGCTGACCCGCCCGGTCCCTGCTCCGGGCGGGTCAGCGCCGTTCTGGCGGCACGTCGAAGTCCTCGCACACCGCGCGCCACACCTGCTTGGCCGGGAATCCCGCGTCCAGCGCCTGGTTCGGGGTCCGTCCGCCGAGTGCGGAGAAGACGTGGTCACGAGCCAGCATGTCGGCGCGGACCTCGCCGAACTCCTCGGCCATCAGACTGCGGAACACCGTGTTTCTCATCGCGGACCAGAGTACGGCCCCTGCCGGTAGGCTCGGCGCGTGTTCGACTTCGGCGACGACCCCACCGGTCTGTCCTCCCCGATCGCCACCATCGCGACCATCGGCGCGCTGGTGGCCATGATCGTGCTCTACCTCCGGTACCTGCGGAACTCCCGCGGCCGCGACGACGACTAGGCCGGTCGCAGCGCGGTGAGCGCGCAGACCACCAGCAGTGGCAGCGCGGCGAAGCCGACCACCAGCCCGAGCGCGGCGTAGGACCCCGCGGTCACCAGCACTCCGGCCAGCACCCCGCCGCAGGCGCCACCGGCGTTCATCAGCAAGTCCGACAGGCCCTGCACGGCGGGCCGCTCGGCGGCGGGCACGCTCTCGGTGAGCAGTGCCGACCCCGCGACCACGCCCGCTGACCAGCCGAACCCCAGCACGGTCAGGGCCAGCGCGAGCTGCGGCGCGTCCTGCCCGTCCGCGGTGCCCGCGATGCCGGCCGCGGCGACCACCAGGGCCGCGCCGAGTCCCAGGATCGGCACCCGGCCGTGCCGGTCGGCCAGCCAGCCGAAGACCGGGCTGGCCACGTACATCGCGGCCGCGTGCAGGCTGATCACCACGCCGACCACGGCCAGCGAGTGGCCGCCGTGGTCCAGGTGCACCGGGGTCATCGCCATCAGGCCGACCATGGCCGCGTGGCAGAGCACGATCCCGGCCAGCGCCAGCCCGGCCTGCCCGCGCAGGTGCCGCCAGGCCGACCAGGCCCCCGGCGGCACCACCGGCGCGCCGCCGTGCGCCGGGCAGCTCACCCCGGCCGGCGCGAAGGACCTGGCCAGCACCAGCGGGTCCGGGCGCAGGCCGAGGCCGGCGCACAGCGCGGCGGCCAGGAACACCAGCGCCGCCACCAGGTACGCCCCCGCCGCCGCGGGCAGCCCGAGCTCACCGGCCACCTGCCCCGAGGGTCCGGCCAGGTTGGGTCCGACCAGCACCCCCGCGGTGCTGGCCCACACCACCACCGACAGCGCCCGCGCCCGGCGTTCCGGCAGCGCGAGGTCGGTGGCGGCGTACCGGGCGGCGAGTCCGGCCATCGCGCCGCCGCCGAAGAGCACCAGCGCGCCCAGCAGCAGCGGCCAGCTGCCCAGCACCAGCGCGAGCACCGCCAGCACCGAGCCGAGCACGCCGGTCCCGTAGCCCAGCACCAGCGCCGGACGCCGTCCGCGCCGCTGCGCCAGGGTGGCCGCGGGCACCGCGAGCAGCGCCGAGCCGATGGTGGAGGCGGTCGCGGCCATCCCGCCGACCGCCGCGCTGCCGGAGAGCGCGGCCCCGGCCAGCGCGCTCACCGCGACTCCGGCGGCCACCCCGCCCGCGCCGAGCACCTGGGTCGCGGTCAGCACCCCGAGCACCCGGCGCTGGGCGGCGGCGACCGCGGTCACCGCGGGCCGTCCAGCCGGAGCGACCGGCCAATGATCTCCTTCATGATCTCGTTGGTGCCGCCGTAGATCGCCTGCACCCGGCCGTCCAGGAAGTACTTGGAGATCGGGTACTCGCTCATGTAGCCGTAGCCGCCGTGCAGCTGCAGGCAGCGGTCGGCCACCCTGCGGTCGATGTCGGTGGCCCACCACTTGGCCATGGCCGCGTCCTCCGCGGTGAGCCTGCCCGCGACCAGGTCCAGCACGCAGCGGTCCACGAAGGTCTGGGTGACCCAGTACTGCGTCTCCATCTCGGCCAGCTCAAACCGGGTGTTCTGGAACGCGCCGATGGAGCGGCCGAAGGCCTTGCGCTCGCGCACGTACTCCTCGGTGAGGTCGAGCATCGCGCGCACCGCCGCGGCCGAGCCGACCGCCATGGACAGCCGTTCCTGCGGCAGGAACCGCATCAGGTGGTAGAAGCCGCGGTTCTCCTCGCCGATCAGGTTCGCCGCCGGCACCCGCACCTCGTCGAAGAACAGCTCGGCGGTGTCCTGCGCCTTCTGCCCGATCTTGTCCAGGTTCCGCCCGCGCTCGAACCCCGGCATGCCCCGCTCCACCGCGAGCAGGCTCAGCCCCTTGCTGCCCTCGGCCTCCGGGTCGGTGCGCGCGACCACGATGACCAAGTCGGACAGGATGCCGTTGGTGATGAAGATCTTGGACCCGGAGAGCACCCAGTCCGAGCCGTCCCGCCGCGCGTAGGTACGGATGCCCTGCAGGTCAGAGCCGGCGCCGGGCTCGCTCATGGCGATCGCGGTGATCAGCTTGCCCGCGCAGAAGTCCGGCAGCCAGCGCTGCTTCTGCTCCTCGGTGGTCAGCTCGCGCAGGTACGGCCCGACGATGTCGTTGTGCAGCCCGAAGCCCAGCCCGGAGGCCCCGGCCCGCACCACCTCCTCGTCCTGCACCGCGTAGAAGCGGTAGTCCGATTCGCCCCCGCCGCCGTAGCGCTCCGGCATGTCGATGCCGAGCAGGCCGAGCTTCCCGGCCTCCTCCCACACCTCCCGCGCCACGATGCCGTCCCGCTCCCACTGCGCGTGGTGCGGCAGCACGGACCTGGCCAGGAACTCCCGCACCGTCGCCCGCAACGCCTCGTGCTCGTCCCCGTACAGCTGACGCTCCATGCCTCGATCGTGACATGGGGTTCTGCCCGGCGGAACCGCTCAGTGGATCACTCGCGGTGGGCGACCGAACGGGCAACCGAAGACCGCCATTCAGGTAACGGTTTGCCCCGGCGACATCACATTCCGTCTCCGTCCCCGTCCCACCGTGCGTTGCGTCACAGAACAAGTCGAAAGTTGAAGCAAGAGTTCGTCCGAACGCAGGAATCCGTGTCGGCTGGGGCGACTAGAGAGGGGACGACACAGTGTCCGCACAGGCGCATTCCCTAGGGGGACTCGGCGGGGTGCTACGCCGGGACATCGCCAGGCGCACCGCCACCATCTTCACCCCGGTCCGCCCAGAGTCCAGGGACGCCGAGCTCGACGGGGTGGTGTCCGCGGCCATCGCGGGGGACCGGCAGTCGGTGTCCTGGCTGCTCGGCTACATCCGGCCGATCGTGGTCCGCTACTGCCGCACCCGGATCGGCCGCCAGGAGCGTTCCTTCGCCTCCGCCGACGACGTGGCCCAGGAGGTCTGCCTCGCGGTGCTGACCGCGCTGCCCACCTACCGCTCGCAGGGCCGCCCGTTCCTGGCCTTCGTCTACGGCATCGCCGGGCACAAGGTGGCCGACGCCTACCGGCACGCCGCGCGCAACATCTCCGAGCCGGTGCCCGAGGTGCCGGACACCGTGATCACCGAGGGCGGACCGGAGCAGCAGGCGCTCTACCGCGAGCTGTCCACCGAGATGGGCAAGCTGCTGGACGTCCTGCCGCCGAAGCAGCGGGAGATCCTGGTGCTGCGCGTGGTGGTGGGTCTGTCCGCCGAGGAGACCGCCAGCGCGGTCGGGTCCACGCCGGGCGCGGTGCGGGTGGCCCAGCACCGGGCGATCAGCCGGTTGCGCACCCTGCTGACCAGGTCGAAGCGCGCCTAGACCTAGGGTCGGCGGCATGAGCGTGTTGCGTGCCGAGATCGACGGACAACCGGCCACGGTCGAGCAGCTGCTGACCACGACCACGGTCAACTACGGCCACTTCACCGGCATGACCGCGGTGGACGGCCGGGTCCGCGGCCTTGACCTGCACCTGGCCCGGCTCGGCTCGGCGACCAGCGCGCTGTTCGGCACCACCCTGGACCTGGACCGGGTCCGCGCCCTGCTGCGGCAGGCACTCTCCGGCCTGCCCGGCCCGGTCAGCGCCAGGATCAACGTCTTCCCGGCCGCGCTCACCTGGGACGGGCTCGGCGCGCCGATCGAGCCGAGGGTGCTGGTGCTCATCCGCCCCGCGCCGGAGCCCGCGACCACTCCCCTGCGCACCCGCACCGCGCGGTACACCAGGGACGCGCCGGAGTTCAAGCACGTGGGCACCTTCGGCCTGTTCCAGCAGCAGCGGCTGGCCCGGCTGGACGGCTATGCGGACGTGGTGTTCCTGGACGAGCGCGGCAGGCTCAGCGAGGGCTCAATCTGGAACCTCGGCCTCTTCGACGGGGAGCACGTGGTGTGGCCGGAGGCGGCCGTGCTGCCCGGCATCGCCTACCAGTTGCTGCGCCGCGGCCTGGCCGAGCTGGGCGTGCCCGAGCTGGACCGGCCGGTCGAACCGGCTCAGCTGCCCGGTTTCCGGGCCGCCTTCTTCACCAACGCGCCCACCGGCGCCCGCGCCCTGAGCAGCATCGACGAGGTCGAGTTCACGGTGGACCACGAGCTGATGGACCTGCTCCGCCGGGCCTACGAGCTCGCTCCTTGGGATGAGGTCTGACCCGCCGATCGTTGTCGGTGGATCGCACGAAAAAGTGGAACTCTCACCAGGTTTCGGCCACTAAGGAAAAGGGGCTTCCCTTCCTGCCCCGTTCCTACCGAGGGGTCCAACGAGATGAACCGAAGATCACGGACGTTGGCCGGGCTGGTGGCGCTGGCCACCGCGAGCGCCACACTGGCGGTCTCGCCATCAGCCGCCGCGGCACCCGCTCCCGCACCTGGTGCGGGCACGCAGCACCAGGTCACCCTGATCACCGGCGACACGGTGCGCGCCACCCAGCGCGCCGACGGCGACTGGCAGCTCAACGTCGACCCGGCACATCGCTCAACGTCGTTCGGCTTCCGGCAGTTCCCGGTCACCCGCGACGGCAAGACCGACTGGTACCTGGTGCCGCAACGGGCCGAGCGGCTGCTGGCCGAGGGGCTGCTGGACCGCGAGCTGTTCAACATCACCGGCCTGATCCGGCAGGGCTACGACGACGCGCGCAGCAAGGTGCTGCCGCTGCTGGTGCAGTACCCGGAGGCCGCGGCCACCCGCCGTGCCGTGGCACTGCCGGGCGTCACCGCGCAACGCGAGCTGCCCAGCCTGAACCTGGCCGCGGTGGACGGGCAGAAGGCGGCGGCGAGCGACTTCTGGCGTGAGCTGACCCAGCAGGGGCCGGCCGCGCTCGCCGGTGGGGCCAGCAAGATCTGGCTCAACGGCAAGGTGAAGTCCGCACTGGACACGAGCGTGCCGCAGGTCGGCGCACCGGCCGCCTGGCAGGCCGGGTTCACCGGCAAGGGTGTCACGGTGGCCGTGCTGGACACCGGGATCGACGACACGCACCCCGATGTGGCCGGGAAGGTCAAGCACAGCAAGGACTTCAGCGGCAAGGGCAACGTCAAGGACGGCGACGGGCACGGCACGCACGTGGCCGCGACCGCCGTGGGCTCGGGCGCGGCCGAGGGCGGCAAGTTCAAGGGCGTCGCCCCGGAGGCCGACCTCGCGGTCGGCAAGGTGCTCAACGACAACGGCAGCGGCCAGTTCGACGACATCATCGCGGGCATGGAGTGGGCCGCGGGCGAGGTCAAGGCCAAGGTCATCAGCATGAGCCTCGGCGGTGGACCGACCGACGGCAGCGACCCGATGGCGCAGGCGGTGAACACGTTGACCCGCAAGCACAACGCGCTGTTCGTGATCGCCGCGGGCAACTTCGGCTCGCCCGGTTCGGTGTCCAGCCCGTCCAGCGCCGACCTGGCGCTGACCGTGGGCAGCGTGACCAAGTCCGGCGGCCGCTCGGACTTCTCCAGCCAGGGACCGCGAGTCGGCGATGGCGCGGTGAAGCCGGAGATCTCCGCGCCGGGCAGCGACATCGTGGCCGCTCGCGCTACCGGCACCGCCATGGGTGAGCCGGTGAACGAGCGCTACACCAAGGCATCCGGCACCTCCATGGCCACTCCGCACGTGGCCGGTGGGGTGGCGATCCTGGCGCAGCAGCACCCGGACTGGACCGCCGAGCAGCTCAAGTCGGCGCTGGTGTCCACCTCGGTCCCGGTCGCGGGCAGCGGCGTCTTCGCCGTCGGCGGCGGCCGGATGGACCTGGGCAAGGCGGTCGCGGCCAAGGTGCTGGCCGGGCCGAGCGTGGTCAACGCGTTCCTGAAGTGGCCCAGCACCAAGGCGGAGACCCGCACGGTCACCTACAGCAACCCGGGCACCGCGCCGCTCACCCTGAACCTGAAGCTGGACCTGGCCGACACCGCGGGCGCTCCGGCTCCGGCGAACCTGGCCAAGCTGTCCGCGAGCTCGGTGACCGTGCCCGCGGGCGGTCAGGCCTCGGTGACACTCACGCTGACCCCGCGCACGGCCAAGCAGGGCAGCTACGGCGGCGTGCTGACCGCCACCGACGGCAGCACCACGGTGCGTTCGCTGGTCGGCGCGCACGAGGAAGGCGAGCACTACGACGTCACCGCCAAGGTGCTGCGGCAGGACGGCAAGCCCGGCACCGCGGGCAACGGTGAGGTCTTCCTGACCCGCCACCAGGACGGTGTGGCCTACCAGATATCGCTCGGCGGCAGCGCCAGGGTGCCGCCCGGCACCTACACCGCGACCGGCTCGATCATCACTCCCCAGCCGGACGGCGAGCCGACCCTCGCGATGGTGGCCAACCCCGTGGTGAAGATCAGCAAGTCGGCCACGCTGAACTTCGACGCCCGGCAGGCCAAGCAGGTCAAGGTCAGCACCGACCAGGCGGCCGCGCGGGGTGGTTCCTGGCTGGTGCAGATGCGGCAGCAGATCAAGGACACCGGGCGGACACACAGCTTCGGCTGGTTCCTCAACCCCCAGTTCTCCCACTTCTCCGCCTACTCCACCCCCGGGGTCAGCTCCCCGTCGTTCAGCTTCGCCAACAACTTCCGGCTGGAGGAGCCGGAGATGGAGCTGTTCACCGAAGGCGCGCAACGCCAGGAGCTGGCCGCCGGCTGGCTGCGCGGCTCCGCCGAGGACCCGATGAACACCAAGCTGCCGTCGGTGTACGCGGGCAGCGGCACGGTGGAGGAGCTGGCCAAGGTCGACGCCAAGGGCAAGTTCGTGGTGATCGGCCTGCCCGGCCAGACCACCTATGACGAGGTGTACCAACGGATCCGCAACATCAAGGCGGCCGGTGGCGTGGTCGCCGGCCTCTACGTCAGCGACGAGCAGCCCTTCCGCGCGGCCGCGAAGCTGGCCGAGGAGGAGAACCCGGCGGTGCTGCCCTCGGTGCGGGCCTTCGGCCAGTACGGGCCGAAGCTGGCCGAGTTCGCCAAGACCGGCGGCCAGGTGTCGCTGATCGCGCGCAAGGGCAGCAAGTTCCGCTACGAGCTGGCCTACCCCGCCGCGGGCAAGGTCCCGGCCAAGCTGGAGTACCAGGCCAAGCCCGCCGAGCTGGCCACGGTGAACTCGGTCTACTACGGCTACAGCCAGAACGAGCCACCCATCGTCGGCGGCTACTACCAGACGCCCAGCGGCTGGATCAGCACCCAGAGCTTCACCGAGGGCGTGGCCTCGGCCGAACGGGTCGAGTACTTCACCCCCGGCAACTGGGACCTCAGCGTCGGCGGCTGGTGGGGCGCCTCCGGTGACCTGACCGCCAAGGTGAAGCTGGAGGCGGGCAAGTCCTACCGGCACGAGTGGAACAAGGCGGTCAACGGGCCCGCGTTCCACGGCACCACCAGCAGCACCCTCGGCGAGAACCACCCGTGGGCCTGGATCAAGGGCGACCTGGTCGACGTGACCGTACCCTGGTGGTCCGACGCGGCAGGGCACCCCAGGGTGGCCGACCCAAGCTGGGAGATCGACAAGGGCAGCACGGCGCTGTTCGCCGACGGCCAGGAGGTGGCGCGGCACAACCTGCCCGGCCGCGGGGTGTTCGTCCGCCCCGGGGCCCGGGAGTACCGGCTGGAGTCCGACGTCAGCAGGGATGCGCCGTGGTGGACCACCTCCACCAAGGTCAGCTCGGTGTGGACCTTCGCCCCGCCCAGGGTGGAGACCGGTCCGCTGCCGCTGTACACCGTGCGGTTCGCGCCGCCGGTGAGCCTGCGCAACGTGGCCCCCGGCGACCGGGAGTTCGCCATCCCGGTGACCGTGCCGCGGCAGGACGGCCCGGCCCAGCCGGACAACCTGACCGTGGACTACTCGGTGGATGACGGCGCCACCTGGCAGCAGGCCAAGGTGGACAAGACCGAGGCGGGCTGGACGGCGACGGTGCGCAACCCGGCCAAGGGCTTCGTGTCCTTGCGCGCCAAGGCTTCCGACGGGTCCAGCAAGGTGGAGCAGACCGTGCTCAAGGCCTACGAGATCGGCTGATCCGCGCTCGGACAGCAGAAGGAGGCGGCGTCCCGGAAGCGGGGCGCCGCCGACTCAGCTGGTGGTGCCGGGCTGGATCTTCTGCTCGAACAGGTCGGCCAACGCATTGGCGCTGGCCGGTTTGCCGCTCACATGGACCGCTCCGAACAGCGGCCGCCCCTCCACGGTGAACACCACCCACCCGGTGTTGTTGTTCACCCCGGCCGAGTAGCGCCCCTTGAGACCGTTGCCCTCCCACTGGGCCTCGACCTTCTCGCCCTTGCCCGCAAGCTGCTTGGTCATGGCTGCGGCCAGATCGGCCGACTGCTGGGAGGAGGCGTGCTGGTAGATCACCTGCACCTGCTGCCCGTCCGCGGTCAGACTGCAACTGGCCTGCGCCCCGACCAGCTTGGTGATCTCGGCAGGCAGGTTGCTGGCCCCAGAGCCCTTGGCGCACTTCGCGCTGTCTGCCACCGCGCCCGCGAGCTGACGCGTGCAGTTGGTGAACCCCTTGTCATCGGCCGTGCCGACCGCCTGGCAGTCCTGCGCGCTGGGCAGGCTCGACCCGCTCAACGCGATGATCCCGAACACCACGCCCACCACGACCACCACCGCCGCGGCGATCCCGATCAGCAACGTCTTGTTCTTCTTCTTGCCCGCACCCTGCTGCGCCTGCTGGTAGCCCTGTGGATGACCGCCCGGGTACTGCTGCTGCGAGCCGTAAGGTTGCTGCTGCACCGGGTACTGCGACTGGTTCGGCAGTCCAGCGGCCGGTGTGGCACCAGGCTGCGCGACATACGGCGACTGCCCGCCCCACGCCGCGTGACTGCCCGTCGCATGGCTGCCTGTCGCGTGACCGCCCGTCGCCTGACCGTCTGTCGCGTGGCTGCCCGTCGCGTGGGCGCCTGCCGCATGGCCGCCGGTCGCATAGCCGCCCGTCGCGTGGATGTCCTGCGGCGAGTACAGGCCCGGCGGGGTGTGCGTGCCCTGCGCCGCCTGCCCGTGCGCTGTGTGAAGGCCGTGGGCCGCCTGGTCGTACGCACCCTGGTCGTACGCGCCCTGGCCATGCCCGCTCTGGTCGTAAGCCGCCTGGCCGTGCCCCGCCTGCCCGTGCCCCGCTTGGCCGTGCCCCGCTTGGCCGTGCCCCGCTTGGCCAAGCCCTGTCTGGCCGTGCCCCGATTGCCCGTGCCCTGCCGCGTTCTGACCAGCCTGGGCGTACCCGTCCTGCGCCTGACCGTCCGCGGCGTGCGCGCCCTGAACCGTCGCGGCCGTCACGTCCTGGGTGCGCAGCGGGTTGTCGTCCTGCGGCACGTCGTGCGCGCCCTTGGCGACCGCGGTCTCCGGCTGGTCCAGGCTCGCCGGCACCACCCGCAGCCGGTCGGCGATCAGCTGTGCCACCAACGGAATCCGGCTGGACCCGCCGACCAGGTAGATCCCGGCCAGCTGCTCCGGAGCCATGCCCGCGCGCTGGATCGTCTTGGCCAGCACGTCCACGCTGCGCAGCAGGCTGGGCCGGATCAGCGCCTCCAGCTCGGTGCGGGTGACCAGCACGTCGGAGAACTCCTCCGGCATCGGCACCTCGGTCTGCTGGTGCCGGGACAGCGCCTCCTTGGCCTCGCGCACGTCCTCCAGCAGGGTGCGGCGGGCGCGGCGGTCCGAGGTGGACTCCGGGCGCAGCAGCCGCTGCCAGCGACCGGGGTCGCGGAAGGAGACCTCGCGGCCGACGTGCACCAGCAGCGCGTGGTCGACGTCCAGGCCACCGAGATCGGGCAGGCCGTCCTCGGCGAGCACGGTGAAGCCGGTGGGCGTGACCCCGACCACGGCGACGTCGAAGGTGCCCGCGCCCAGGTCGTAGACGGCCAGCGCCTGCCCGGGACTGAGCTCGCGGTCCGGGAAGGAGGCGAAGTGCGCGGCCGCGGCGACCGGTTCCGGCACCAGCACCAGGTTCGGCCCGAGCCCGGCCAGCCGGGCCGCGGAGACCAGCGCGTTGCGCCGCACCGAGCCCCACTGCGCGGGGTGGGTCAGCCGCACCTCGTCCGGCAGCACTCCGTTGAGCTGCCGCGCGGTCTCCTTGGCCACCCGCTCCAGCACCGCGGCCAGCGCGTCGGTGACGGTGATGACGTCGGTGCCCAGCAGCAGCGTGGTCTCGTCGATCCGCCGCTTCGGGTTCGGCTCGAACCGGGACGGGTCCAGCCGCGCCTGCCGTTCGGCGTCCCGGCCGACCAGCAGGGTGCCGTCCTCGTTGGCGTAGACCGCCGACGGCATGGTCGCGGAGCCGTCCACCTCGATGACCCGCGGCGGCAGGCCGTGTGCGGACAGCACCGCCACGGTGTTGGACGTGCCCAGGTCAACGGACAGGACGCGCACAGCTCTCCCCTCGCCTTCCTTCAGCGGAGGCTGATGCTGCCATGTCCGAACGGAGCAACGTGGGCGGATCCCCTAATTGAGGGTGTCAGTCGCCGCGCGGCTTGGCCCGGACGTGCATGCGCTCGCCCTGCGGGCCGAACAGGCTGAGGATCTCCACCGGCGCCTCACCGGTGCTGCCGAACCAGTGCGGCAGCCGGGTGTCGAACTCGGCCGCCTCGCCGACCTTGAGCACCACGTCGTGGTTGGCCAGCACCAGCCGCAGCTTCCCGGCGAGCACGTACAGCCACTCGTAGCCCTCGTGCGTGCGCGGGTCCGGCTCGCTCTGGCTGACGCCGATGACCATCTTGTACGCCTGCAGCCCGCCCGGTTGCTGGGTCAGCGGCACCACGGTGCGGTCACCGTGCCGGACCGGCTTGAGCCGCACCCGAGGATCACCCACCGGCGGCGCCCCGACCAGCTCGTCCAGCGGCACCTGGTGCGCGTGCGCGATCGGCAGCAGCAGCTCAAGGCTGGGCTTGCGCTGCCCGGACTCCAGCCGGGACAGCGTGCTGACCGAGATGCCAGTGGTGTCGGACAGCGCGGCCAGGGTGCACCTGCGCTGCTGGCGGATCCGTTTGAGCCGGGGGCCGACCTCGGCAAGCACATCGTCCATGTTCCTATTGCAGAAACAGCAACAAAGTTTGTCAAGTTGGCCCCTCGGCGCGCACAGTCAGGACATGACCGACATCGACTGGACCGCCATGGCCGACCTGCTGGAACGCGAGGGCGAGACCAACGCCCCGTACGTCACGCAGGCCCTGGCCGAACTCAGCCACCTCAGCCCGAACCGGGTCCTGGACATCGGCAGCGGCCCCGGCGTGGCCGCCTGCCAGCTCGCCGCGACCTTCCCGGACGCCGATGTGGTCGCGGTCGACGGCGCCCCCGGCCTGCTGGACCGCGCCGAGCAGCGCGCCAAGCGCCTGGGCGTCACCCTGCACACCCAGGTCGCCGAGTTCCCCGACGGCCTGGCCGAGCTGGGCCCGGCTGACCTGGTGTGGTCCAGCCAGGTCGTGCACCACGTGGGCGACCAGCAGGACGCGCTCAACCGCCTCACCGCGCTGCTCAACCCCGGCGGCGAACTGGCCATCACCGAAGGCGGCCTGCCCATCCGCGCGTTCCCGCGCGACCTGGGCTTCGGCCGTCCCGGCCTGGCCGCCCGCCTGGACGCGGCCATCGCCGACCGCTTCAACGCGATGCGCGCCGACCTGCCCGGCTCGGTCACCGTGGCCGAGGACTGGCGGGCCCTGCTCGCCAACGCCGGCCTGACCGCGGTCCGCAGCAAGACCTTCCTGATCGATCACCCAGCTCCGTTGTCCACCTCCCATCGCCAGTTCATCCGACACAGCCTGGAACGCCAGCGCCACATGGCCACCGAGGTCCTCGACGCCGAGGATCTCGCCACCATGGACCGCCTGCTCGACCCGGCCGACCCGGCGAGCGTCGACCAGCGCCAGGACCTGTTCTTCCTGACCGCCCGAACGGTCCACTACGGCCGCAAGCCGTAACCGGCCCACGGCCCGCGGCCAGTCGGCGACCACACCGCGGCCCGGTCCAGTGCCCGGCTCGGTCCAGTGCCCGGCTCGGTCCAGTGCCCGGCTCGGTCCAGTGCCCGGCTCGGTCCAGTCCGGTCCAGTCCCGGCCTGGACCTGGCCCGGTCGGTCACGCACGCGGCCAACCAGCACGGCTCCGGCCGTCCACGCGGGCGTGGGCGATCCAGTCCTCGACCGCGACGCGGCCACGTCCCAGTCCGCACCGGCGCTACTCCGGTCCGCCGGTCCGCCCAGGTGCGCTGTCCGTCCGAACCGAGCCAGCGCTCTCCTGATCCACACCGGCGACAGCACGCGCACGGCCGTCATCGCCTGTCACGAGCCTCGACTCCGCGACACCTCCGAACCGGTCCTCGCGGTCCGAGCGATGCGGGAGTTCCCGGCCACGCCACTCTGCGCCGCCCCGGCCCAGGCCCGCAACCGGCACCCCGCCGCCCTGTGGATAACTCCGCCCCGACCCGGGGCCTGTGGATAACCGATTAGGCCGATTGTCGGGGTATGGGGTGAGGATGGGTGCCATGGCCGACCTGCCGATGTTCTCCCCCGCCACCCGGGACTGGTTCCGGGGTGCCTTCGCCGAGCCCACCGCGGCCCAGCTGGGCGCCTGGCGGGCCATCGCCGCTGGTCAGCATGCCCTGGTCGTGGCGCCCACCGGATCGGGCAAGACCCTTGCCGCCTTCCTGTGGGCGCTGGACCGGCTGGCCACCGACCCGCCGCCGGAGGACGCCCGCCGCCGCTGCCGGGTGCTCTACGTCTCCCCGCTGAAAGCCCTGGCCGTGGACGTGGAGCGCAACCTGCGCGGACCGCTCGCGGGCATCCGCCAGGCCAGTCACCGGCTGGACCTGCCCGAACCGGCGATCGCGGTCGGCATGCGCACCGGCGACACCCCGGCCGACGAGCGGCGCGCCTTCGGCCGGAAACCGCCTGACGTGCTGGTCACCACCCCCGAGTCGCTGTTCCTGCTGCTCACCTCGGCGGCCAGGGACTCGCTGCGCGGGGTGCACACGGTGATCGTGGACGAGGTGCACGCGGTGGCGGGCGGCAAGCGCGGGGCGCACCTCGCACTGTCCCTGGAACGCCTGGACGAGCTGCTGGAGGCGCCTGCCCAGCGGATCGGGCTGTCCGCGACGGTGCGGCCGATCGAGGAGGTCAGCGCCTTCCTGGCCGGTGGCCGCCCGGTCGAGGTGGTGCAGCCGAAGACGCCCAAGACGATCGAGGTCAGGGTCGAGGTGCCGGTGGCGGACATGTCCACCCTCGGCGAGCCGACCGGGGAGGTCAGCGGGTCGGCCGCGGGCGCGGAGAAGCGCACCTCGATCTGGCCCGCGGTCGAGGAGCGGGTGCTGCGGCTGGTCCGCGCGCACCGGTCCACCATCGTCTTCGCCAACTCCCGGCGCCTGGCCGAACGCCTCACCGCCCGCCTCAACGAGCTCGCCACCGAACCCGACGACCGGGTCGAGCTCGACCAGTTCCCCGCCGAGGCGATCGGCCAGTCCGGGCTGACCACCGGCGCGCACCCGGTGATCGCGCGGGCGCACCACGGCTCGATGTCCCGGGAGCAGCGCACCCTGGTCGAGGAGGAGCTGAAGTCCGGCGTGCTGCCCTGCGTGGTCGCCACTTCCTCGCTGGAACTGGGCATCGACATGGGCGCGGTCGACCTCGTGGTCCAGGTGGAGGCGCCGCCCTCGGTGGCGGCCGGGCTGCAACGGGTCGGCCGGGCGGGGCACCAGGTCGGCGCGGTGTCCAAGGGCGTGGTGTTCCCCAAGTTCCGCGGCGACCTGGTGGCCTGCGCGGTGGTCGCCGAACGGATGGCCGAAGGCGCCATCGAGGCCGTGCGGTACCCGCGCAACCCACTGGACGTGCTGGCCCAGCACATCGTGGCCATGGTCGCGCTCGAACCCAAGACCGTGCCCGAGGTGGCCGCGCTAGCGCGGCGGGCCGCGCCGTTCGCCGCGCTGCCCGACTCGGCGCTGCACGCCGTGCTCGACATGCTCGCCGGGCGCTATCCCAGCGAGGACTTCGGCGAGCTGCGTGCCCGCATCACCTGGGACCGGATCACCGGCGAGCTCCGCGGCCGCCCAGGCGCGCAGCGGCTCGCGGTCACCTCCGGCGGCACCATCCCCGACCGCGGCCTGTTCACCGTGATGACCCCGGCCAGCGCCGAGGGCTCGGGATCGCGGGTCGGCGAGCTGGACGAGGAGATGGTCTACGAGTCCAGGGTCGGTGACACCTTCCTGCTCGGGACCTCCGCCTGGCGGGTCGAGGACATCACGCACGACCGGGTGATCGTCACGCCGGCGCCCGGCCAGCCCGCGCGGATGCCGTTCTGGAAGGGCGACTCCCCCGGCAGGCCGCTCGAGCTCGGCAGGGCACTGGGCAAGTTCGTCCGCGAACTGTCCACAATGGACGAATCGGAGGCCAGGGCGCGGTCCACGGCGGCCGGGCTGGACGAGTGGGCGACCGACAACCTGCTGAGCTACCTCGCCGAACAGCGCGCGGCCACCAGGCACGTGCCCAACGACCGGGTCATCGTGGTGGAGCGGTTCCGGGACGAGCTGGGCGACTGGCGGCTGGTGGTGCACTCCCCGTTCGGGGCCAGGGTCAACGGACCGTGGGCGCTGGCGGTGGCTGCCCGGCTACGCGAGCGGCGCGGGCTGGAGGCACAGGTCGCGCATTCCGACGACGGGATCGTGCTGCGGTTGCCGGATGCCTGGGACAGCGACGGCGGGGAGGTGCTGCCCACCGCGGAGGACGTGCTGCTCGACCCGGAGGAGGTCGAACAGGTCGTGGTCGCCGAGCTGGGCTCCTCGGCGCTGTTCGCCGCCCGGTTCCGGGAGTGCGCCGCCCGGTCACTGCTGCTGCCCCGCCGCGACCCGAAACGCCGGGTCCCGCTGTGGCAGCAACGCCAGCGCTCGGCCCAGCTGCTGGCCGTGGCCGCGCGCTACGAGCAGTTCCCGGTGGTGCTGGAGGCCATGCGCGAGTGCGTGCAGGACGTCTACGACCTGCCTGGCCTGCGCGCGCTGATGACCGAGGTGCGCGGGCGCAAGGTCAAGGTGGTCGAGGTCGAGACCCCCTCGCCCTCGCCGTTCGCGCGCAGCCTGCTGTTCGGCTACGTCGGGATGTTCCTCTACGAGACCGATGCGCCGCTGGCCGAACGTCGCGCGGCCGCGCTGTCCCTGGACACCACCCTGCTCGCCGAACTGCTCGGCGCGGAGGCGATCCGCGAACTGCTCGATCCCGAGGTGCTCGCCGAGATCGAGCAGCAGCTGCAACGCCTCAGCCCGGACCGCCAGGTCCGCGACCTGGAGGGCGCGGCCGACCTGCTGCGCTTCCTCGGCGACCTGTCCACCGAGGAGGCCGCCGCCCGCGGTATCCAGCTGGCGTGGCTGACCGAGCTGGCCGCGACCCGCCGGGCCATCCAGGTGCGCATCGCTGGGGAGACGCGCTGGCTGGCCATTGAGGACGCGGGCCGGGTCAGGGACGCGCTGGGCGCGGCCCTGCCGGTGGGCGTGCCCGAGGTGTTCACCGAGCCGGTGCCCGATCCGCTCGGCGACCTGCTGTCCCGTTACGCCCGCGGCCGGGGCCCGTTCACCGCCGCCGACGCCGCGGCCCGGTTCGGACTGGGCGTGGCCGTGGTCACCGCCGTACTGGAACGCCAGACCGGCCTTGGCCGCCTGGTCAAGGGCGAGCTGCGTCCGCTGGCCGAGGCGCACGCGCCCGCCGGCGGCCTGGAGTACTGCGACGCCGACGTGCTCCGCAGGCTCCGCCGTGCCTCGCTGGCCAGGCTGCGCGCGGAGGTCGAACCGGTGGAACCCGCCGCACTGGGCCGATTCCTGCCCGCCTGGCACGGGGTCACCCGGCGGATGCGGTTCGCGCCGACCGTGGACGACGTGCTCTCCGTGGTGGAACAGCTGGCCGGCGTGCCACTACCGGCCAGCGCCCTGGAGTCGCTGATCCTGCCCGCCCGGCTGCCTGGCTACTCCCCCGCTCTGCTCGACCAGCTCACCGCCAGCGGCGAGGTCACCTGGACCGGCAGCGGCGCGCTGGCCGGGGGTGACGGCTGGCTCGTGCTGGCCCCCACCGAGGTGGCCGACCTGCTGCTGCCCGACCCCGAGGACGACCCGCCCGCGACCCCGCTGCACGCCGCCGTTCTGTCCACTTTGGACGGAGGAGCGCTGTTCTTCCGCCAGCTGGCCGACCGAGCGGGCGAAATCCTGCTCTCCCAAGCGGAACCGGCCCCCGACGACCAGGCGGTGCTCGCCGCCTTGTGGGACCTGGTGTGGGCAGGTCTGGTCAGCAACGACACCCTGACACCGCTGCGCGCCCTGGTCGCGGGCCGCGGCGCCACCCACAAACCCCGGGCGAGCACGACCACGGTGTGGGTGCCCGAGGGCGTGGACTCCGCGACCGTGCGGACCCGGCTGCTGCACGACTTCGGCATCGA
>NZ_JBSFUA010000048.1:0-63453 GCF_053591555.1 Crossiella sp. NPDC003009
GGCAGCAGCGCGCGGGCGGATTGCGGCGGTGGCGGATGGCCACGGGCGCGAGCTCGGCGCGGTGGCTGTGGCGCTGGCGCGGCGGCAGTGTGGGCGGGGGGGGCAGCGGTGGTGGCGGGGCGGCGGTGCGCGGGCGGATTATGCTGGCGGTGGATGGACCACAGGCGTGGGCGCGGTGCGGCGGCGGGTGATGGCGGCACGCTGTGGGGCGAGTGCGGGCGGGCGCAGAGCCCGGCGCGGCGGCGGGTTCTGGGGTGGCGTCTTGGTGCGCGGTGGGGATGAACCGGTCGTCCGGCCAGGTGCCCCGGCGGTCGGCCCGGGCCGTGGTCTGCCACCATGCGTGGCATCCTCGGCGGCTTGGCGTCGGCCGGGGGACCCCCAGACGAGGAGCGCCGGTGACCGTGACCAAGGCGGCCAGGGCGGCCAAGTCCGTGCCGGCGGCGGACCGCATTCGGCGGGCGGCGCTGACCCTGTTCGCGGCGAAAGGCTTCCACGGCACCGGGATCCGTGATCTGGCCGAGGCGGCCGGGTTGTCCTCGGCCAGCCTGTACCACTACATGGGCACCAAGGAGGACCTGCTGCTGCGGATCATGCGTGAGTGCATGTCCCGGCTGCTGACCGCGGGGCACCGGGTGGTCGCGGCGGATCCGGATCCGCGGTCGCGGCTGGCCGGGCTGGTGCAGGTGCATGTGCTCAGCCATGCGCTGCACCCGCTGGAGACCGCGGTGGCAGACCACGAGCTGCGGGCCCTCTCCCCCGCCGCCCGGGCGAGCGTGGTGGCGCAGCGGGAGGAGTACGAGGACCTGTGGCGGGCGGCCATCGAGGAGGGCTGCGCCCGCGGGGTGTTCCGCACCTCGGCGCCCGCGGTGACCCGGTTGGCGCTGCTGGAGATGTGCGGCGGGGTGGCCCGCTGGTACTCCCCGCGCGGCAGGCTGGCGCTGACCGGGCTGGCCGTGCACTACACCGAGATCGCCTTCGGCGCACTGCACGCCGAACCGTCCACAGTGGACACTGAGGCGGCGCGGCTGCGGACCGGGCTGGTCACCGAGGTGTGGGGCGGGCCAGTGCGCCGTTGAGCGTCTCCCCGGTCGGCGTGCGCGCGGTGCAGACCAGCGGCTGTCCCGGTTCGGCCGTCCTGGTGGCCAGCACGCGTTCCCGGCTGCGGCCCTTGTCCAGGGTGATCACGCAGCTCAGCCCGGCGGCCGGGTCGGCGACGCTGACCCTGGCCTCCGCGCCGGGTGGGATGGCCACCTCTTGCTGCCACGGCAGCGAGGCTCCGTCCACAGTGGCCTGCACCGGTGGCTTGTCCCGGTCGCCGGTGGGCTCGTGGAGGTACTCGATCCGCGCCGGGGCGACCGCGCCGGAGACCTCGTAGGTGACCGCGTAGATGTCGATCGGCCGGTACACCACGGTGAGCAGGTAGGTCACGTAGACCACCACGACCAGGCCCACCACACCGAGCGAGGCCAGCAGCGTCTTCGCCCACGGCTTCATGGCCCCCAGCTTGCCACCGGGCTCGCGCGCCGGTGGGCAGCTGGGGGTGTGCTGGCGTGTCCGGACCAGGTCAGTTGTGCTCGAACTTGGCCGCGCGCTTCTCGATGAAGGCGGCCATGCCCTCCTTCTGGTCCGCGGTGGCGAAGGTGGCGTGGAACAGGCGGCGCTCGAACCGGACGCCCTCGGCCAGGGTGGTCTCGTAGGCGCGGTTCACCGCCTCCTTGGCCATGATCGCGATCGGGGCGGACATCCCGGCGATGGTGGCCGCGGTGGCCAGCGCGTCCTCCAGCAGCGAGTCCGCGGGCACGATGCGGGAGACCAGTCCGGCCCGCTCGGCCTCCTCGGCGTCCATCATCCGGCCGGTCAGGCACAGCTCCATCGCCTTGGCCTTGCCGATCGCGCGGGTGAGCCGCTGCGAGCCGCCGATGCCGGGGATCACGCCGAGCTTGATCTCCGGCTGGCCGAACTTCGCGGTGTCGGCGGCCAGCAGCACGTCGCAGATCATGGCCAGCTCGCAGCCGCCGCCCAGCGCGTAGCCGGAGACCGCGGCGATGATCGGCTTGCGCACCTGGGCCAGCTGGTCCCACTCGGCGAACCAGTCGTCCAGGTAGACCTGCGGATAACCGTTGGGCTGCATCTCCTTGATGTCCGCGCCGGCCGCGAAGGCCTTGGCCGAACCGGTGATCACCAGCGCGCCGATCTCCGGGTCGCGGTCCAGCTCCCGGGCCGCGGTGGTGACCTCGCGCATCAGCTGCAGGTTCAGCGCGTTGAGCGCCTTGGGCCGGTTGAGCGTGATCAGGCCGACCCGCTCGCGTCGCTCCAGGAGGATGGTTTCGTAGCTCACGCCTGGTCTCCCTGCTTCGAGCGGTCACGGATGGCGTTGATGATGCCGGAGAAGTCAGTCCCGGCCCCACCCTCGGCGGCATAGGCGCGGAACAACTCCGCGGTGTGCCGCCCCAGCGCGGTGTCCGTGCCGGTCTCGGTGGCCGCGGCCTCGGCCAGGCCGAGGTCCTTGAGCATCAGCGCGGTGGCGAAGCCGGGCTGGTAGTCCCGGTTGGCCGGGCTGCCGGGCACCGGGCCGGGCACCGGGCAGTTGGTGGTCAGCGCCCAGCACTGGCCGGAGGCGGTGGAGGCCACGTCGAAGAGCGCCTGGTGGGACAGGCCGAGCTGCTCCCCCAGCACGAACGCCTCGCTGACCGCGACCATGGAGATGCCCAGGATCATGTTGTTGCAGATCTTGGCGGCCTGCCCGGCTCCGGACTCGCCGCAGTGCACCGAGCGACGGCCCATCACCGCCAGGATCGGCTCCGCGCGGGCGAAGTTGTCGGTGCTTCCGCCTACCATGAAGGTCAGGGTGGCGGCCTGGGCGCCGACGACGCCCCCGGAGACCGGGGCGTCCAGTGCGGCGTGCCCGGCGTTCGCGGCCGCCTCGGCGGCCTGGCGGGCGGCGGCCACGTCGATGGTGGAGCAGTCCAGGAACAGGGTGCCGGGCTTGGCCTCGGGCAGGATCTCCCGGTAGCAGTCCAGCACGTGCGCACCGCTGGGCAGCATGGTGATGACCACCTCGGCCGCCCGCACGGCCTGCACCGCGCTGCCTGCCGGGCTGACGCCCGCGGCTTCGGCGGCGTCCACCGCGGCGGCGACCGGGTCGTAGCCGTGCACGGTGTGCCCGGCCTTGACCAGGTTGGCGGCCATCGGGCCGCCCATGTTGCCCAGGCCGAGGAATCCGATGACGGTCATGCCGAACCTCCGAACACGGGCTGCTGTCCTGGCTTCGGGGTGAAGTACTCCTCGACCGCGGCGTCGGTGACCTCGGCCAGGGTGGCCGGCTGCCAGGTCGGGTTGCGGTCCTTGTCGATGACCGCGGCGCGGATGCCCTCGGCCAGGTCCGGCGCGGTGAGGAACCGGCTGACCAGGCGGTGCTCCAGGTTCAGGCATTCCTCCACAGTGGACAGTCCGCGGGCGGTGCGCAGGGCGCGCAGGGCGACCTTGACCGCGGTGGGCGCCTTGGCCTGGATCTCCTTGGCCGCGGCCTCGGCTCCCGGGTGTCCGCTGCCGTAGAGGTTGGCCAGGATCTGCTCGACGGTGTCGGCGGCGTAGCAGGAGTCGATCCACTCCCGGTCCTCGGCGAGCTGACCGGCCGGCGGGGTCTCCGCGCGGGCGGCGATCTCCACCAGCAGCTGCTCGGCGGGCAGTTCGGCCAGTTCGGGCAGGGCCGCGCTGGGCAGGTACTGGTCGGCCAGGCCGCACAGGATCGCGTCCGCGGCGCCGATCCGGCCGCCGGTGAGCGCGAGGTGGGTGCCCAGCTCGCCGGGAGCGCGGGAGAGCAGGAAGGTGCCGCCCACGTCGGGGATGAAGCCGATGGAGACCTCGGGCATGCCGATCGCGGTCCGCTCGGTGACCACCCGCACGCTGCCGTGCGCGGACACCCCGACCCCGCCGCCCATGACCAGGCCGTCCATGAACACCGCGTACGGCTTGGGGTAGTTCGCGATCAGCGCGTTGACCTGGTACTCCTCGCGCCAGAAGTCGATCGGCCCGTCGGTGCCGTCCTGGATCGCCTGGTAGATCGAGCGGATGTCGCCGCCGGCGCACAGGCCGCGCTCGCCGGCGCCGTCCAGCAGCACCGCGTGCACCGCGGGGTCGTTCGCCCACTCCGCGAGCGCCGTGCCCATCTCGCGCAGCATGTCGTCGCTGAGCGCGTTGATCGCCCGCGGCCGGTTCAGGGTGATCCGGCCAAGGCCGTCGGTGAGCCTGATGAGGATGTCCTCGCTCATCGGTCACCGCCCATCAGGCCGCGGGAGACGATGACCCGCATGATCTCGTTGGTCCCTTCGAGGATCTGGTGCACCCGGAGGTCACGCACGATCTTCTCCACTCCGTACTCGGCGAGGTATCCGTACCCACCGTGCAGTTGCAGCGCGCGGTTCGCCACTTCGAAGCCGGTGTCGGTGGCGAAGCGCTTGGCCATCGCGCACAGCCGGGTGGCCTCGGGGTGGCGGGCGTCCAGCGCGGAGGCGGCCCGCCACAGCAGCAGCCGGGCCGCTTCCAGCTCGGTGCCCATGTCGGCCACGGTGAACCGCAGCGCCTGCTGCTTGCTCAGCGGCCCGCCGAAGGCGGTGCGCTGGCCGAGGTGCTCGATCGACTTGTCCAGCGCGGCCTGCGCACCACCGAGGGAGCAGGCGGCGATGTTGATCCGCCCGCCGTCCAGGCCGGACATGGCGATGCGGAAACCGTTGCCCTCGCCGCCGATCAGGTTGGCCGCGGGCACCCGCACGCCGTCCATGATGACCTGGCGGGTGGGCTGGGCGTTCCAGCCCATCTTCTGCTCGTTGGCGCCGAACTCCAGGCCCGGCGTGCCCTTCTCCACCGCGAAGGCGGACACCCCGCCCGCGCCCGGCCCGCCGGTGCGCGCCATCACCAGGTAGAAGTCCGAGGCCCCCGCGCCGGAGATGAACTGCTTGACCCCGGTGAGCACGTAGTCGTCGCCGTCGCGGACCGCGCTGGTGCGCAGTGCGGCGGCGTCGGAACCGGCGTCGGGCTCGGTGAGGCAGTAGCTGGCCAGCAGGTCCATCGAGACCAGGCCGGGCAGCCACTTGGCGCGCTGGGCGTCGTCGCCGAAGCGGTCCAGCATGCCGGCGACCATGTTGTGGATGGACAGGTAACCGGCGATGGACGGGCAGCCGGTGGCCAGCGACTCGAACACCAGCACCGCGTCCAGGCGGCTGAGCCCGGACCCGCCGTGCTCCTCGCCGACGTAGATGCCGCCCATGCCCAGCTGCGCGGCCTTGCGCAGCACGTCGACCGGGAAGTGCTTGCGCTGGTCCCAGTCCACCGCGTGCGGGGCCAGGTGCTCGGCGGCGAAGTCGGCGGCCATCTCCCGGATGGCGCGCTGGTCCTCGTTGAGCCCGAACACGTCCGGCCGGATCTCCGAGATGGTCATCGGCTCAGTCCATGGTGGGGATGACGAAGGACGCGCCTTCCTTGACCCCGGACGGCCAGCGCGAGGTGACCGTCTTGGTCCGGGTGTAGAACTTGAACGAGTCCGGCCCGTGCTGGTTGAGGTCGCCGAAGCCGGAGCGCTTCCAGCCGCCGAAGGTGTGGTAGGCCACCGGCACCGGGATCGGCACGTTCACCCCGACCATGCCCGCGCGCACCCGGCGGGAGAAGTCGCGGGCGGTGTCGCCGTCGCGGGTGAAGATGGCCACGCCGTTGCCGTACTCGTGTTCGGAGGGCAGGCGCAGGGCCGACTCGTAGTCCTCGGCGCGCACGATGGTGAGCACCGGGCCGAAGATCTCCTCGCGGTAGATGCTCATCTCCGGGGTGACGTGGTCGAACAGGCAGGCGCCGAGGAAGTAGCCGTCCTCGTGGCCTGCCAGGGTGAAGTCGCGGCCGTCGACCAGCAGCGTCGCGCCCTCGGCGACGCCGGCGTCGACGTAGCCGCGGACCTTCTCCAGCAGTCCGGCGCTGGAGAGCGGGCCGAACTCGGCCTGCTCGTCGAAGGAGTGCCCGATGCGCAGCTCCTTGACCTTGGCCGCCAGCTTCTCGGCCAGCGCGTCCGCGGTGGCCTGGCCGACCGGCACCGCGACCGAGATCGCCATGCAGCGCTGGCCGGCGGAGCCGAAACCGGCGCCGAGCAGGGCGTCCACCGCCCCGTCCAGGTCCGCGTCCGGCATGATGATCATGTGGTTCTTGGCGCCGCCGAAGCACTGGGCGCGCTTGCCGTTGGCGGTGGCGGTCGAGTAGACGTAGTGCGCGATGTCGGAGGAGCCGACGAAGCCGACCGCCTCGATCCGCGGGTCGGTGAGCAGGGTGTCCACCGCGGTCTTGTCACCGTTGACCACGTTGAGCACGCCCGGCGGCAGGCCGGCTTCCAGGAACAGCTCGGCGATGCGCAGCGGCACCGAGGGGTCGCGCTCGGACGGCTTGAGGATGAAGGCGTTGCCGCAGGCGATCGCGGGCGCGATCTTCCACAGCGGGATCATCGCGGGGAAGTTGAACGGGGTGATCCCGGCGACCACGCCGAGCGGCTGGCGCAGCGAGTGCACGTCGATGCCGCCGCCCGCGCCGTCGGTGAACTCGCCCTTGAGCAGGTGCGGGGCGCCCGCGGCGAACTCGACCACCTCAAGACCGCGCTGGATGTCGCCCTTGGCGTCGGCCACGGTCTTGCCGTGCTCGCTGGAGAGCAGCCGGGCGAGGGAGTCCAGCTCCCGCTGGGCCAGGTCGAGGAAGCGCAGCAGCACCCTGGCCCGCCGCTGCGGGTTCCAGGCCGCCCACTCCACCTGGGCGGCGGCCGCGTCGGCGATGGCCGCCCTGGTCTCCTCGACCGAGGCGAGCGGCACCTTGGCCTGCACCTTCCCGGTGTTGGGGTCGTAGACATCGCCGAAGTTGCCCGAGGTACCGGGAACCGGCTTGCCGCCGACGAAATGGGTCAGTTCGTTGACCATGGACGCACCCCACTGTGCTTCGCGGACACCTGGCGAGTGATCAGCGCCACCCACGGCCGAACATATAGTAGGACGTCCAACTATGTCGATACGGAGTGACGGACGTCCAAGTGTTCTAGGAGTTCCGGCAGCCGGTCGATCCAGTCGAGCAGTCGTTGCCGCCAGAGTCCGACCCTGGTCACCGCGGCCGCGGACAGCGACTCGTCGGCGGCCCACTCCGCCCAGTCCTCGCTGGCCAGCCAGCCCAGGCAGCCCACGACGCGGTGCAGCAGCAGCGGAATCTCCGGCACGGTGCGGCCGTAGCCGGTCCAGAAGGCCGGGGGCAGCTCGGCGCCGTGCAGGTAGGCGTGCTCCTGGAACGCGGACAGCTCGTCGAGGGGCTGGCGGACGCCGGGGTAGTCCCAGTCGATCAGGGTGGCCCGGTCCGGGTCGATGATCACGTTGAACAGGTTGACGTCGCCGTGCACCAGACAGGGTCGCTCGGCGCGCAGCTCACCGGCGTGCGCGAGCAGCGCGGCGTCGACCGCGGGCAGCAGGGGCAGCAGGGCGGGGCGGTGTTCGCGCACCCACGGCTGGGTCGCGGCCAGTTCGGCGCGCAGCCGGTCGACCGGGTCGGCCGGGGTCAGCCGGAGCCCGTCGGGGCGGAGCTCGCCGTGCAGGTGCGCGGGGAAGCCGACCGCGTGCACCGCGGCCAGCGCCTGGCCGACCGCGTGCCAGACCCGGTCGGTCGCGGTTCCCGTGCGCACGGCCTCGGCCAGGGTGACGCCCTCGACGTAGGCCACCAGCCGGTCGCCGCGGTCGTTCGCGGCCAGCAGCGCCGGCGCGCCAACCTGGTTGGCGGCCAGGAACTCCGCCATCGCCCTCGGGCTGGGCCGGGGCTGTTCATGTTGGCGCAGCACCACTTTCCGGCCGTCGGCGAGCACGGCCAGGTGCAGCGTGTTGTCCAGTCCGTCGCCGCCGATCGGCTCGACCTGGGCCGCCGCGGGCAGTCCCGCGGCGGCGATCAGGTCGCCCAGGACTGGGTTCAGCGGCCCACCAGGTCGCGGCTGATCAGCGACGGCAGGTCGACCCCGCAGCGCTCGGCCAGC
Source organism: Crossiella sp. NPDC003009 (assembly GCF_053591555.1). NCBI lineage: Bacteria > Bacillati > Actinomycetota > Actinomycetes > Pseudonocardiales > Pseudonocardiaceae > Crossiella > Crossiella sp. NPDC003009. The sequence continues at coordinate 8,030 of NZ_JBSFUA010000048.1, forward strand.
TCGCGCACCGGGTCCGGCAGTGGCAGCAGCTTGCGGATGTCCTTGGTCGCTGGGACGCCCTCACTGCCGCCGATCAGGCTGTGCGGGGTGCTCATCCCGGACAGCTGGTAGCTGCGCCAGGTCGGCGGCTTGCCCTCGGTGAAGGCCAGCGAACGCCCGCTCCACAGCAGCAGTGCCATGGTGCGGCGGTTGCTCACCACCACCGCGGTGCCGCCCTGCTTGCTCACCGCGGCGAAGTCGGTGATCATCCGGGCGGCTTCGCGCAGCGGGCGCCGGCACTCGCCGGTCACCACCCACGCGCCGTCCAGCCGGTCGATCTCGAATCCTCGCTCGCGCAGATCTTCCTGCACGGCCGCGCTCGGTTCGTCCACCGAGTTCTCGGCCAGTTCCAACAGCTGCTCGACCTCGGTCACCGTGGTCGTTCTCCCTTCGAACCGCCGCGTGTCCGGCAACAGCGGTTCCACCAACTCGGGCCTGCCGAATGCGGCCCATTCATAACATCGCTCCCACGCGTGGCGCGCGGTCCGGTCGGCGGCTGAGCCGCCTTGGAGATCGGCATCCTGCAACAGCAGGGCGAGGCAGGCGGCGAGCAGGGTGCTCAGCCGCGCCTGCGCCTGGTCGGGCAGTGCCTTCTGCTCGGCCTCGGTGGGGCACAGGGACTGCGCCAGCGCACTGAGGCCGGGCCGCCATTCGTCGTCGTGACCCCAGACCCCGGCGGCGAGCAGGTCCAGGTACAGGCAGGTGAGCAGCATGCGCACCGGCAGCGGCGCGTCCGGCCCGGCCGCGGCGGCCCAGCGGCCGGCCAGTGCGCGGACCTTGTCCCGGTCCTCGTCCTGGAGCAGCGGGCCGGCGGGGTGGCCGTCCTCGGCGAGCTCGCCGACGGTCCAGGCGGTGGGCCTGGGTTCGGGCAGCACGGAGACCGCGCCGGGCAGCACCCGCTCGGTCAGCGGGTCGCCGAGAACCGATCGGGTGAAGTGCACGTAGGCAGCCCAATCCGGCCGGAACGGCAGTTGATCAGCGGTAATCTTGCCGAGGGTGTCGGTGAACCGGCTCAGGCGGGCCGGGTCGGCGAGCAGCGCGGCCGCGGGCCGGTCGGACAGGCCGGAGCCGCTGCTCTGCTCGGTGCGGGGCGCGCAGGCGGTCAGGTCGGCGACGTGCGCGGGGCCAGAGGCGACGCGGCGCTCGTCCACCAGTGCGCTCACCCGGAGCGCGATCCCCGGTTCCTCGGCGGGAACCCGGGCGCGCACGGGGCCGCTGACGTACAGCTCGGCGGCGGGCACCCGATGGGCGGCCAGCCAGCCGTTGTCGGTCAGGGTTTCGATGATGACGCCGTGGGTGCCGCGCGGCACCAGGAACTCCACCACCGTAGTGTCGTCCTCGCGAAAAGCGCCGAGCAGGCGGGGTCCCCCTGTGCGCTGCGACACAGTGTCCTGTGACGCAGGGGTTTCCGGGGGCAGCGGACCACTTTCGCCTTCGGGCGCAACGGACTCCGCGCGCGGGTGCAGCGCGGCCAGCACGCAGTCGCCGCCCTCGGCGACCGAGCGCAGCAGCCCGGATCCGGTGAGGTGGCCGCCGGCCAGCGCGGTCCACCGGCCGTCAGTGGCCTGCCACTCGATCAGCGTCGCGCTCGCCGGCGCGGTGCGGACCTCGCGCGGCTGGAGGTGCTCGGTGAGGGCGTGCACGGCGGCCGGGTCGGCGGCGGGCGCGGTCAGGCCGAGCACCCGGACGGGGCCAGCGGGCAGCTGGGCCAGCAGGGGTTCGGTGAGGTTGCCGAGGAAGCGCAGCCCGGCCTCCCTGGTGGCCGAGGGCACCATGGCGATGGCGATCTCGTCCAGGGTGTCGGCCAGCCAGGACGGCAGGGTCAGTGCCTGGGCCAGGTCGGCCAGCCAGGTGCCGAGGTCGGCCAGGGCTACCGGTCCCTCGGCCAGGTCGCCGTGCACGGCCAGCCACAGGCCGCCGCCGGTGTAGCCGTCCAGGGTGGGATCGCCCGAGCCGACCGCCACCGCGACCCGGTCCGCGCCGAGCAGCACCGCGAGCCTGGGCAGGAACCTGCCCGGGCCCAGCGCGTGCCCGTGCTGGTAGGCCCGTCCGGCGAAACGGACGTCGGCCGGGTCGTGCTGGGCCGCGCCGTGCCCGGTGAGCACGGTGACCCGCGCGCCGAGCTCGCGGGCTCTGGGCAGGCAGTGCCGTTCCAGGAAGTCGAGGTCGACGGCGTGGCCGGTGATCAGCAGCTCGCGCAGCGGGCCGGTCCACTCGGCGAGCAGGGACAGCGGGGTGCTCACGGGGAGACCTCCAGCAGGCGCGCGCCGAGCGGGGTGACACCGAGGCCGTCGTCCTCGGTGGCGGAGAAGAGGTTCTCGGCTTGGGCGAGCCGGCCGAGGGTGTTGAGGTGCAGGGGGATCGGGCTCGCGTCGGGCCGCGCGTCCCGCGGTGGCGGCTGGTTGCGGCGGACACCGATCCGGCGCGCCTGGGCCAGCATGTCCGCCACCAGCGTGCGACCGAGGGCCCGCAGGCCCCGCGCCGACTCCGCGCGATGGGCCACGAAGCCGGGGTCCAGGTACACCCCGGTCTGGCCGAGGAAGGCGATCTTGGCCTTGCCGCGCAAGGTTTCCGCGCGCTGGGCGCCGATCAGCAGGGTGGCCAGCGCGCCGGGGACCGGGGCCAGGCGGAGGGAGAGCTCGGCGGGAGCCGGGTGGCCCGCGGCATCGGTGTGCGCGGGCAGGTCTGCGGCGAAGGCGGCGACCGTGACATCGGGGAGGGACTCGGTGGTGAGCTCGTGCGGGTCGGGGTGTCCGGCCAGCGCGGCCCACCAGCGGCGCCAGGCGTCCACGCTGTGGCGGCGGAGCAGCACGCCGCGCCAGGTGGCCGCGACCTCCAGGCCGCGCAGCAGCGGGTCCTCGGCGAGGTAGGCGTCGTAGGCGATGGCCTGTTCGGCGGCTTCCTGCCAGTCCTCGGCCTCGGGCAGCAGCTGGGCCGCGCGGGCGAGCATCCGCAGGCTCGCCCGGCGCGGCCGGTCCTCGGCGGGCCAGGGATGTCGGCCGGTGAGGGTGAGCCACTCGGGGCCGGATCCGGACGGCGGGGAGATTCCGGGCAGCAGCCGCTCCAGCGCGGCCAGCACGGGGGCTTCGACGTTGAGGGGGTAGCGCGGGACGCCCGGTGTGCCGGTGGGTTCGGTCCATGCCGGGCCGGACACAGCACTGGCGTTGGGCACGCGCACCCCCTCGTCGATCTTCGCCTAACCACCGTGTCACATCGCGGCCCGGTTTCCCACCGCGAGCGGCCCGAGTGTGACCAGGGTCAGGCTCTGGCGCCCAGCCGGGCCACCGCCTCGATGACCCGGCCGGCGCCGTCCTCCTGGGCGACCCGCTCGGCCAGTGCCGCGGCGCGGCGGCGGTAGCCGGGTCCGGTGACCGCGTCCTTGATCAAGGCGGCCAGCCGGGGCGCGGTGATCTTCTTGAGCGGGACCGAGCCGGGGCTGACGCCGAGCTCGGCCAGCCGGTCGGCCCACAGCGGCTGGTCGCCCAGCACCGGCACGATCACCGAGGGCACGCCCGCGCGCACCCCGGCGCCGGTGGTGCCGGCGCCGCCGTGGTGCACCACCGCGGCCATCCTCGGGAACAGCCAGCCGTGCGGCACCTCGCCGATGGAGAGCACGTGCTCGCCGGTGGCGGCCAGCTCGTTCCACCCGGCCTGGACCACGCCGCGGACCTTGGCCAGTGTCATCGCCTCGACCGCGATCTCGGAGAGCTCCCGCGCCCGGCCGGGGGCCATGCTGCCGAAGGACAGGAACACCGGCGGCTCCCCGGCGGCCAGGAACTCGGCCAGTTCGGCAGGCGGCTGGTAGTCCGGGGACTGCCAGGGCCACCAGTAGCCGACCACCTCGGCCTGGGCGGGCCAGTCACTGGGCCGGGGCAGCACCTGGGGGCTCCAGCCGTGCAGCACCGGCCAGCGGGTCTGCCGGATGTCGCGGTAGAGCGCGCTCGCGCTGCGCACGCCCTGCTCGCGCAGGAACTCCTTGTACCCGGGCAGGAAGCCGCCGCCCAGCTGGGCGAAGCCGCGCATCATCGCGTGCGCGGCCAGGTTGCCGGTGCGGCCCAGCGAACGAGTGGCCAGCGAGATCGGCGGCAGCTCGCCGGAGGGGATGACGCCGCTGGGGAACAGCTCCAGGCCCATGCTCGGGATGCCCGCGTTCCTGGCGATCCAGTACACGAAGCCGAACGCGGCGCGGTGGGTCAGCACCAGGTCGGCGCCCTCGACCGCCCGCTGCGCGCCCCGGCCCAGGTCGCTGATCATCTTGCTGGCGAAGCGGAGCTGCGCGGGCAGCCCGCGCAGGCCGATGCCGTGGTGCTGGAAGTCCTGGCCCGCCTTGCTGGCGAAGTCCGCGCGGATGTCGCCGGGCATCTTCCGGAAGCCGAGCCCCGCCTGCCGGGCCATCGGCTCGAACAGCTGCTGCGCGGCCAGCGACACCTCGTGCCCCGCCTCTTGCAACCGCGCCCCCAGGCCGGTGAACGGCGCGGTGTCCCCGCGCGAGCCCGCCGTCACGATCACGATCTTCACGAACTCTCCTCCAGCGTGATGGCCGCCGCCGGGCACAGCTGGGCCGCCTCCCGGACCGCGGCGAGCTCGCTCGCCAACGGTCGCGGGGTCAGCAGCAGCACCGTGCCGGCCTGCTCATCCTGGTCGAAGACCGCGGGCGCGGTGAGCGCGCACATGCCCGCGCCACAACAACGATCGGTGTCGACCTCGACTCGCATCAGGACTCCCAGGTGACCGGGAGGCTGTGCACGCCGTAGATGCCCATCTTGGTGCGCATCGGCACCTCCTCGGCGGGCACGGCCAGGCGCAGCGTCGGGAAGCGCTGGAACAGCTTGCGGTAGCCGATCCGCATCTCCACCCTGGCCAGCTGCTGGCCGAGGCACTGGTGCACGCCGTGGCCGAAGGCGAGGTGCCCACTGGCGTGCCTGCCCAGGTCCAGCTGGTCCGGGTGCGGGAACTTCGCCGGGTCCCGGTTCGCGGCCGGGGTGTGCAGCTGCACGCACTCGCCCTTGGCGATGGCCACTCCGGCGATCTGCACGTCCTCCAGCGCGACCCGCTGCAAGCCGAAGTGGGTGATGGTCAGGTAGCGCAGCAGCTCCTCCACCGCGGGCTCGACCAGCTCGGGCTCGCCGGTGAAAGCCTTGAGCTGCTCCGGGTTCTCCAGCAGCGCGAAGGCGCCGAGGGAGAGCATGTTCGCGGTGGTCTCGTGCCCGGCGGTGAGCAACAGCACGGCGAAGGAGATCAGCTCCTCCTGGTCCAGCTCGCCGCCGGTGACCAGTCCGCTGAGCAGGTCGTCGGCCGGTTCGGCCCGCTTGCGCTCGATCAGCTCGCCCAGGTAGGCCATGATCTCGCCGAAGGCGGCCATCACCTCCTCGTCGCCGCTTTCCAGGTTCATCATCAGCTTGGTGCGCTCGTGGAAGACCGCCCGCTCGGCATAGGGCACGCCAAGCAGCTCGCAGATCACCAGGGACGGGATGGCCAGCGCGTAGTCGTGCACCAGCTCGGCGGGCGGGCCCTTGCGGGCCATCGCGTCCAGGTGCTCCTCGGCGATCTGCTCGATCCGCGGGATCAGCTCGTTCATCCGGCGCACGGTGAACTGGCCGGTGAGCAGCCTGCGGTAGTGGGTGTGCTCGGGCGGGTCCAGCTGGATGAACATGCCGCGCGGCACCGGCGGCAGGGCCTTGCCCTTGAACCGCTCCACGTCGATCGGCACGTGCCGCAGCTCGCCGCGGGAGCTGAACCGGGGGTCGGCCAGGATCTGCCTGGCCAGCGCGTGCCCGGTGACCACCCAACCGAGGTGGCCGTCCGGGAAGCGCATCCTGGCCAGGGGTTCGGTCTCCCGCAGCCGCCCCAGCTCCGCGGGCGGGTCGAAGGGGCAGCCTGCGGGCCGCGTGGTGGGCAGCGCGTTCGGCAACGAGATCGTCATGCCACCAAGCTACAGAAGTTTCACAAACTCATGAAGTTAATGTTCCGTATAAATCCGTCGGCGGACGGCCGGGCCGATGGCGAGCGCGCCGGCCGCGCCGAGCAGGCCGAGGACGAGGCAGCCGGTCCAGGCGGCGGCCGGTCCACCGTGCTGGTAGACCCAGGTGCCCAGCAGCGGCCCGGTGAGCGCGGCGGCGCTGAACCCGAACCCGATGGCGGCCTGGTAGCGGCCGCGCGCGGCCGGTGGCGCGAGGTCGGCGGCCAGCGCGCCGAGCAGTCCGGCCATGGCGATCTCGCCGAGGGTCCACACCACCACGGTCAGCACGTACTCCAGCGCGGTGTCGGCCAGTCCGGTCAGTGCCATGCCGAGGCCGACCACGGCCCAGGCGATGGCGAGCACCCGCATCCGGTCGAAGCGCGCCACCCAGGTGCTGGCCAGCGGCTGCAGGATGACGATGAGCACGCCGTTGACCGCGACGATGCTGCCGTAGCCCGCCGCGCCGAGCCCGGAGTCCTTGATGGCCAACGGAATGATGACCTCGGCCTGGGTGTAGACGGTGGCGTGCACCAGGACCAGCAGCACCAGCCCGAGCAGCAGCCGGTCCCGCAGCAGCGCGCGCAGCCCGAACACCGGACCGTCCACAGTGGACTTGACCGTGCGTTCGGCGGACTTGGGAATGCCGAGGCCGACGATGACCGCGAAGGCGGTGCAGCCGGTGGCGTTGAGCGCGAACAGCAGCCAGTAGCCGGAGTCGGCGAGGTGGCCCGCCATCACGCTGGCCACCGAGAAGCCGAGGTTGATAGCCCAGAACTGGAGCCCGTAGGCCTTGGTGAGCAGCGGGCGCTCCACCACGTCGGCGATCAGCGCGGCGGCGGCCGGGCGGAAGATGTCGGCCGCCACGCCGTGCAGGAAGGCCGCGCCGATCAGCAGCGGCAGGCTGTGCACCGCGCCGAGCAGCATCAGGCAGCCTGCGCTGGACAGCAGCCCGAGCATCAGGGTGAACCGGCGGCCGACCCGGTCGGTGAGCACGCCGCCGAGGGGCTGGCTGAACAGCGCGCCGACGCCCTTGGCCGCCAGCACCAGGCCGACCTGGTCCAGGGGGATGCCCATGGCGGTCAGGTAGAGCACGAGGAACCCGGCGACCACGCCGCCGATGCGGTTGACCAGGCTGCCGTAGAACAGGATCCAGAACGGGCGCGGCAGACCGGCGAAGGGTCCGGTCCGCGCGGGGCTGGCGTGGGTGGTCTCGGTGCTCACGGTGCTGAGCCTGCGCCCCTTACCCGACCGCCCGGCAATGATTTAGAGTGAGCTAAATCGTGGGGGTGGCACCATGCCTGAGCTGGAGCTGGAGTTCTCCGTCGCCGACCTGGCGCGGACCCGGTTCGCGTTCTCGCCGCTGTGGGAGACCGTGGTGAGCGTGCGGGTGCTCAAGACGCCCGGCGAGCACGCGCTGCACTTCCCGTGGCTGCGCGAGACCCGCGAGCGGCTGGCCGACGCCGGCCTGGACCTCACCCCGTTGACCGACCTGATCCCCGGCCCGCACAGCGGTTTCCCGGACTTCCTCACCCCGCCACCGGACACCGCGGTGCCCGACTTCGACACCGAGCTGGCCCTGATGGCCCGGTCCACGCCGGCGCAGATCCGCAAGGACCTGGCCTACTTCGACTACCCGCCGCAGGCCGGGTTCGTCCGGGCGCTGCACGCCGATCCGGGCCGGCTGGCCGAGCTGGTGGAGGTGGTGCGGGCCTACTGGGAGCTGGCGATCCAGCCGTACTGGCCGCGCCTGCGGGACCTCCTCGAAGCCGAGGTGCACTTCCGGGCCCGGCGGCTGGCCCTGGGCGGGCACCAGCTGCTGTTCGAGGACCTGCACCCGCACCTGCACTGGGCCAACGGCGTGCTGCGGGTGGACAAGCGCTGCTGCGTGCTCTCCGCCCAGCTCACCGGCGACGGCCTGCTGCTGGTGCCCTCGGTGTTCACCTGGCCGGACGCGCTGACCATGGTCGAGGCGGCGGGCTGGCAGCAGACCCTGTTCTACCCGCCACGCGGCATCGCCACCCTGTGGGACCACCGCGAACAGCGCTGCCCGCCGGAAGCCCTGGCCGGGGTGCTGGGCCGCTCCCGGGCGACGTTGCTGCTGGCGCTGGGCGATCCGCTGTCCACCACCGACCTGGCCCGCCGCACCGGCCTGACCGCCGGCGGGGTGTCCCAGCACCTGGGCGCGCTGAGCGCGGCCGGGCTGGTCACCGGGCACCGGCTGGGGCGGCAGGTCAAGTACACCAGGACCAGGGTGGGCGAGCTGCTGGTGTCAGCGCCCCGCTAGCCGGGGGACCACCGCGGCCAGCACGTCCTCCGGCACCGGCCCGGCCAGGTGCACCTGCTGCGCCGAGTCCTCCCGCAGCCCGATCCACACCTGCTCCTGGCCGTCCCGCGCCACCGGCCGTCCCGCCACGCTGCCCTGGTAGGGCCGGTCCCGGCCGGCCTGGGTCATGGTCGCGACCACCCGCCCCGCCCGCACCGGGATCGCGCACACGCCACTGGGTTCGGCGGTGCCGAGCACCGGGTCGACCCGGAACGCCTCGCCCAGGATCAGGCAGAGTTGCTGAGCCGCAACGGGAAGTGGCTGGTCGGCCACGCCGAAGCCGGGCAGCGGCGGCTGGGGCGCCACCGCGGCCAGCTCGCTTTTCTCGTTGAGCCGCGGCAGTTCCGGTCCCGCTCCCCCGGCCCGGCGCAGCACCGCCTCGGCCGCCTCCTTGGCGATCTGGCCGGTCTCGCCCTGCTCGTCGCTCGCGGACTGCTCGCGCAGCTTCACCGTGACGCTGAGCGTGGGCCGCAGTCCCCGGTAGGGCCGGGCCGCTTCCTCGGTGACCAGCTCCACGTCCAGGTCGCTGGCCCGCTCCTGCCGGTCCACCCTGGCCCGCCGCCCCGCCACCGTGTCCGCGCCGGTGACCAGGTCACTGGTCAGCCGGGCGGTCAGCTCGAACCGGGCGGAGACCACGTGGCACTGGTCGGTGAGGAAGACCTCGGTGCGCACCTCGCCGCGCATCACGGCCCGCCAGTCCTCCGCCGTGGGCGCGGTGCAGAGCACGTGGCCCGCGGTCAGCTCCGGCAGGTAGCCGAGCAGCTGACCGGCGGGCATCGGCACCTCGCGCACCGCGGCGCCGTGCTGGGTGGGCCAGTCCGCGGGCAGGCTCGGCGCGGGCGCCGGTGGTGGTTCGGCCTGGCCGCAGGCCTGGGTGGCCAGCACCAGGGCGAGCAGGACCGCGCTGCACCGGGTTCGCATCTCTACAGCATGTCAGCGTCCGGTCGTCGCGGTCAGCACCGCCGTGACCGGCAAGGCGAGCCGTGCGTCATTCCCGCAGCTCGTCCCACCACCAGGCCACCGTCGGGTAAGGCAGCGGCTCCGGACTCGGGTCCAGCGGCGCCTGCGACCAGCCTGGGCTGCCCAGCCCCTGGTAGCGCGGTACCCGCAGGGCCCAGTCGATGTTGCCTCTGATCCCGTGCCCCAGACAGTCAACATAGGACCGCAGTGGCGCGGACCCACCCCGCCGCACCCGTTCCGCCAGCCGCAGGAACAGGCTCATCAGCCGGTCCCTGATGCCCACCGCGGCCAGCACCGCCTCCTCCAGGGAGCGCTCGGACCCGGTGCGCAGCACGGTGACCAGGTTCTGCTCGGTCTGGCCCAGCAACCTTTCCTTGCGGTAGGAGTGCAGGTCGTTGTCCAGCGCGGCCACCATGCTGGCGCAGTCGGTGAGGGCACGGACCCGTGGTGAGTCCAGTTCGGACGAGGGCACCTCCTCGCCGAGGCCGATCTCCAGCATGGCCATGGTAGGCGGGCCGCCGCTGGTGCCCAGGCGCATGCTCAGGTACTCGTCCAGGCCGGGCATCCGGCCGGTGGCGCGGTTGGCCACCTGCCAGGCCACCGCGAACAGCCAGCGGCGGTGCGCCTCGGTGAAGCGGCGGACCTGGGTCGGGGTGGCGCAGCCGCGGAAGCGGGCGCCGATGTCGTGCAGGGCAAGGGCGTACGGGTCGGTCAGGCCGGTGCGCGCCGGATTCTCCAGCGCCTGCTGGACTTTCGCCGCCTCGGGCAGGAACTGGGCCGGGTTGGCGGAGAGGACGCCGGTGTCGCAGCGGACGTCGTCGAAGGCGAAGCCCCAGTACACCCACAGCGTCGCGGCCAGCACGTTGTGGGTGGCGCCCGTGGGCACAAAACGGCAGAAGAACTCGGCGCTGCGGGTGCCGAGCAGACGTGTGCGCGACACCCCCGGCAGGGCCATCCGGTCCAGCCAGGCCACGGCGCGCTGCTCGATGTCGGCGACCGCGGGGTGCACGGCCGGTTCGATCGGGCAGTAGCACGGCAGCAGCTCGAAGTCCTGTTCCAGCGGCTGGGTCACTCGCGTTCCACCGCCATCCGCTCGGCCAGCGCCAGCGCCTCCTCGATCAGGGTCTCCGCGATCCGGTGCTCCGGCACCGTCTTGATCACCTTGCCCTTGACGAAGATCTGGCCCTTGCCGTTGCCGGAGGCCACCCCGAGATCGGCCTCCCTCGCCTCGCCAGGCCCGTTGACCACACAGCCCATCACCGCGACCCGCAGCGGCACCGACATGCCCTCCAGGGCCGCGGTCACCTCCTCGGCGAGCCGGTACACATCCACCTGCGCGCGCCCGCAGGACGGGCAGGAGACGATCTCCAGTCCGCGTTCCCGCAACCCGAGGGACTCCAGGATCCCGATGCCCACCTTGACTTCCTCCACCGGCGGCGCGGACAGCGAGACCCGGATGGTGTCGCCGATGCCCTCGCCGAGCAGCGCGCCGAAGGCCGCCGCGGACTTGATGGTGCCCTGGAAGGCCGGCCCGGCCTCGGTGACGCCCAGGTGCAGCGGGTAGTCGCACTGGGCGGCGAGCTGGCGGTAGGCGTTGACCATGACCACCGGGTCGTGGTGCTTGACCGAGAGCTTCAGGTCGGTGAACCCGTGCTCCTCGAACAGCGAGCACTCCCACAACGCCGAGGCGACCAGCGCCTCCGGGGTGGCCTTGCCGTACTTGCGCAGCAACCGCTCGTCCAGCGAACCGGCGTTGACCCCGATCCGGATCGGCACGCCCGCCGCGCCCGCGGCCTTGGCGATCTCGCCGACCCGGTCGTCGAACTGGCGGATGTTGCCGGGGTTGACCCGCACCGCGGCGCAGCCGGCGTCGATCGCGGCGAAGACGTACTTCGGCTGGAAGTGGATGTCGGCGATGACCGGCAGCGGGGACTTGCGCGCGATGGCGGGCAGCGCGTCCGCGTCGTCCTGGCTGGGCACCGCGACCCGGACCAGCTGACAACCGGCCGCGGTCAGCTCGGCGATCTGCTGCAGGGTCGCGTTGACGTCCGCGGTCGGGGTGGTGGTCATGGACTGCACGCTGATCGGCGCGTCGCCGCCGACCTGGACCGCGCCCACGCGCAGCGCGCGGGTCCGCCTGCGCCGGGCGAGCGGGACCGGCGGGCGGACCGGCATTCCGAGGGGCACAGCGGACACGAATTCCTCCTTGGCCGCCGATGCGCGGAATGCGCGACGACGGGACTACTGGCGGGGAAGAGGGATCGATCGAATGACGCCTGTGGCCGGACGGCAGGGAGCCTAAGTCACGAACTCGGCAGGTCAGCGAGTTGCCGGGCGCGTTCACACGAATTCGTGATGACTCACTCGTTCGCCGCGGACTGGGCCGTTCGGGGCGCGGTCCGGTGCCGTACATCGCGCGAATGGCCGCAGTACACCGTGGTTTTCCCGGCTGGCCGGCCGCTGACCGCGACCGCCCACCCTGCTGGATGTCAGGCTGCCGTTGGAATTGCGGACTACTGGTTACCCTGAGCGAAAAGACCAGGGAAGAATCAGGGTCCGAAGCGACTTTCGTCTGCTCTTTGTGCGGCTTTTTGTCAATGCGCTACCGCACACGTGATGAAGCTGAAACATAAAGCACATGCGACATCCCGGGAAGAGAACGCTGCCGGTCGCCGCGCTGGCGACCGCACTGCTGGCACTGGGCGTGCCCGCCCTCGCCGACCCCGCCCCGCCCGGCCCGCCGCCGGGCGGAGCCGCCGGCGGCGGGCTGCGGACCATCACACTGATCACCGGTGACCAGGTGCACGTGGACGAGCGCGGCCGTCCGGTGCACGTCGAGGCCGGACCGGAGCGGACCGGCACCGCCTTCCGCAGCTGGACCGAGCAGGGCCAGTGGCAGGTGCGGCCCAGCGACGCTGAGGCGCCGGTGCGGGCAGGCCGGGTGGACCCCCGGCTGTTCAACATCAGCCTGCTGCTGGACTCCGGCTACGAGGACGCCAAGCGTCAGGACGTGCCGCTGCTGCTGGCCGGGGACGGCACCCGTTCCGCGCCCAGCGCGCTGGCGGGCACCACCCGGACCAGGGAGCTGCCCGCGCTGGGCCTGACCGCGGTGTCCGCGCCCAAGAACACCGCGGTCCGCACCTGGAACACGGTCAAGGAACAGGCCCGCGCACGCGCCACCGGCAAGGTGTGGCTGAACGCGACGCTGAAGTACACCCTGCATGAAAGCGTGCCGCTGATCGGCGCGCCTGCCGCCTGGCAGGCCGGGCACACCGCCAAGGACGTGCCGGTGGCGGTGCTGGACAGCGGCATCGACGTGGACCACCCGGACTTCGCCGGGGTGCTCAAGCAGGCCAAGGACTTCTCGAACTCCCCGCACGGCATCAAGGACACCATCGGTCACGGCACGCACGTCTCCTCCATCGTCGCGGGCAGCGGCGCGGCCGGTGGCGGCAAGCAGGTCGGCGTGGCCAAGGACGCCAAGCTGCTCTTCGGCAAGGTCGGCGACTTCGGCCCCACCGAGGACGCCGCGCTGGCCGGGATGACCTGGGCCGCGGCCGAGCACAAGGCCAAGGCGGTGAACATGAGCTTCGGGCTCCGGCAGACCCAGCCGGATCCGGTGAGCGAGGCCATCACCCGCCTCTCCGCCGAGCACGGCACGCTGTTCGTGATCGCGGCGGGCAACAGCGGCGAGCAGGAGCCGGTCGGCCACCCGGCGACCGCGGACGCCGCGCTCGCGGTGGCCAGCTCCACCAAGGACGGCAGGCTCAGCGACTTCTCCTCGCGCGGCCCGCGGGCCGGGGACTACGGGCTCAAGCCGGAGATCGCCGCGCCGGGCGGCGAGATCCTGGCCGCCAAGGCCTACCCCGGGGGCGGCGAGCGGTACCAGGCGATGTCGGGCACCTCGATGGCCGCCCCGCACGTGACCGGCGCGGCCGCGGTGCTGGCCGGGGCGCACCCGGACTGGAGCGCGGCCCGGCTGAAGGCGGCGCTGATGAGCACCGCCAAACCGCTGGCCGGGGTGTCCGTGCACGGCCAGGGCGCCGGCGTGGTCGACCTGGACCGCGCCACCAGGCAGCAGGTGACCGCGGAGACCGGTGGACTCTCCCTGGGCTACTTCAAGTGGCCGCACCAGGGTCAGCAGCCCGCGAGCAAGGACGTGGTGTACCGCAACGACGGCGACACCCCGGTCACCCTCGACCTGGCGCTGTCCATTGTGGACAAACAGGGCGGCGCGCCGGATCCCGGTCAGTTCTTACTGAGCACCCAGCGGATCACGGTGCCCGCCAAGGGAACCGAGAAGGTCAGTCTCACCGTGGACCCCGGCAGGCGGATCGGCCTCTACGGCGGCTGGCTCACCGCGACCGCCGGGGACGTGGTGGTGCGCACCGCGGTCAGCTCCTACGTGGAGGAGGAGCGCTACGACCTGACCGTGAAGGTCACCGGCCGGGACGGCAAGCCGGTCACCGCCGAGCGCGAGGCCGAGCTCACCGTGACCGACCTGCGGGACGGCACCAGCCAGCAGCTGGCGATCAGCGAGGAGGGCGTGGCCACCGTGCGCGCCGCCAAGGGCGACTACCAGCTCAGCAGCACCATCAAGGAGTACGACCAGCGCGGGGTCGAGCAGGGCGACCCGGTCTCGCTCACCCAGCAGGTCGCGCCAAAACTGCGGCTGGACAAGGACATCACGCTCAACGCCGACGCGCGCACCGCGAAGCGGGTGGAGGTGGAGCTGGACGATCCGAGCCTGCGGATCACCGGGATCGAGCTGAGCGCGGTCTCCGGCGGCAAGTCCCCGGCCCTGTTCCCGCCCTTCACCGACACCGACGCGCCGGTCTACCTCGGCTCGCTCGGCGGCTCGGCCGCGGACTTCCGGCACCTGACCCACGTGACCGCCGCCCGCCCGGAGATCAGCGCGCACCTAGTTGCCCCGCAACGCCTTCCGCTCGGCCTGTGGCGCAACCGGTCCTCGCCGCAGCTGCTCGGCGAGCACACCCTGCCGGTAGTGGACGTCAAGGCGGGCGACCCGGCGGACCTGGCGGGCAAGGACCTCAAGGACAAGCTGGCCCTGCTGACCCCGCCGGTCCGGGAGGACGCCTTCGACCGGATCACCGCGGTGGCCAAGGCGGGCGCGAAGGCGGTGCTGCTGGTCGAGCCCAGCCGGGTGCGCCCGCAGACCAAGCTGCCGCTCCCGGTGCTCGGCAGCACCGAACACCGCCTCACCACCCTGCGCGAGCTGCTGGCCAAGGGCCCGGTGTCGATGCGGCTCAACGGCATCGCCACCAGCCCGGTCAGCTACGACCTGGCCTTCACCAGCTCCGGCACCATGGCCGAGGGCGGCAAGCTACGCGCGCACCGGCACCAGCTGAGCCGGATCGAGGCCACCTACCGCGAGGACGGCATCAACAGCACCTTCCGGCCCAGCTGGCGACCGGGCCTGGACGGTCCGGCAGCCGCGGAGATCCCGGACAGCTACCCCTTCCGCGAGGGCGCGCCGCCGGTGCCGGCCGGGGCCACCCGCACCGAGTACGTGACGCCGGGCTGGTGGCGCAAGCACAGCGAGCTGGGCAACGGTTTCGACCGCGCCTCCGGTGGTGACAGCAGGCAGTTCGACCTGGCGGCCACCCGGTTCACCCGGCACGGCGCCCAGCGCGTGGACTACAACGCCGGTCCGTTCGCGGCCAGGCCCGGCGGCGGCCACGGTGGCGCCGCCCGTCGAGGTGACGAGCTGATGGCCAACGTGAACCTCTTCGTGCCGCAGGGGAACCCGGCGCAGTACGCACGGCAGGCCTACCAGTCGGTCACCGGCGAGACCACGTTGTCCAGCGGTGGCACCGAGATCGGCCGCACCCAGCAGCCCGGCAACGGGCACTGGCGGGTTCCGGCCGGTCCGGCCACCTTCGAGCTGAGCGCCAAGGCGACCTACGGGGACCGGCAGGCCGAGGCGGGCTGGACCTTCCGCTCCGACACCGCGGCCGAACTGCGCCACCTGCGCCTGCTGTACGTGACGCCGAACCTCGGCCTGGACCGGGACAACACCGCCAAGGCCGGGAAACCGCTACCAGTCACGGTGTCCACGCACCACGGCGAGGGCGAGACCAAGGCGACCCTGGAGGTCAGCCTGGACGGCGCGAGCTGGCAGCCGGTACCGCTGCGCAAGACGGGCGCGGGCTGGACCGGCCTGCTGCCCGCGCTGGGCAAGGCCGGCGACAAGGTGTCGCTGCGGCTGACCGCCGAGGACGCCGCCGGCGCCAAGGCGCACCAGACGCTGCGCCAGGCCTACACCCTGCGCTGAGCCGGAAAGCCGTGCGGGCCGGTCGTTTCCGGCCCGCACGGCAGCGCTCAGCCGGCGGGCTGGTACCGCTGGTTGGGCACGCAGTGGGTCATGGTGAGCCCGTCCACCGGCCGCGGCCCGTTCTTGCCCAGCCGGGACAACCGTTCCCGGTCCTCCTCGGAAAGGTCCTGGCTCGCCAGCGGTTCCAGATCCGCCACATCCGCGGGCGCGATGCCCAGACCCTCGCCGACCCGCAGTCCGAGCTCGTCCTCCACCAGCAGGAAGTGCCACACCATCCGCTCCTGGATGGCCCGCTCGCACTGTCCCAGCTGGTCGATCAGGTTGTGCACCAGGTCGTCCCGCTCCCACTGCTCCATCAGCCGGAACCGCTGCCCCGCCTGGAGGTAGTCGTTGGTGCGCGGGATCCGCTTGCGGGTCACCCTGCCGGTGATCTCCGGCCCCTGCTCGTCGTGGGTCGGGTACTCCGCCTCGCGCAGGCCGCCGGTGATCGAGGGCTCGTAGTTCACGTGCGGGTTCTCCCCCGCCGCGTCCACCCGGTAGGTCATCGCGCCGTCCCGCTGGTTGGTGCGCACCTGCGCGTTGCGGGCCTGGTTGACCGGCAGCTGCAGGTAGTTCGGGCCGACCCGGTAGCGCTGGGTGTCGCTGTAGGAGAACGTGCGGCCCACCAGCATCTTGTCGTCGGAGAAGTCCAGGCCGTCCACCAGCACCCCGGTGCCGAAGGAGATCTGCTCGTTCTCGGCGAAGTTGTCCGATACCGGGCGGTCCAGCACCATCCGCCCCACCGGCAGCGCGGGGAACTCCTGTTCCGGCCACACCTTGGTGTCGTCAAGCGGGTCGAAGTCCAGCTCGGGGTGCTCCTCGTCGGTCATCAGCTGCACCAGCAGCTCCCACTCCGGGTAGTCGCCTGACTCGATGGCGTCCCGCAGGTCCTTGGTGGCATGGCCGAGTTCATTGGCCTGCACCACGGCCGCGTCCGCCGCGGTCATGCTCTTGACCCCGCACTTGGGCATCCAGTGGTACTTCACCAGGTGCGTGCGCCCGTCGGCGTCGACCCACTTGTAGGTGTTCACGCCGAAGCCCTGCATGTGCCGGTAGTCCGCCGGGATTCCCCTGGGGCTGAACAGGTTCACCAGCATGTGCATGGCCTCCGGGGTCTGCGACATGAAGTCGAAGATCCGGTTCGGCTCCTGCCGGAAGGTCACCGGGTCGGGCTTGAGCGCGTGGATGACGTCCGGGAACTTGATCGCGTCCCTGATGAAGAACACCGCCAGGTTGTTGCCGACCAGGTCCCAGTTGCCGTCCTCGGTGTAGAACTTCACCGCGAACCCGCGCGGGTCCCGGGCGGCCTCGGAGGAGTCCCGGCCGCCGATCACGGTGGAGAAGCGCACCGCGACCTCGGTGCGCTTGCCCGGCTCGGCGAACAGCTTCGCCCTGGTGTACCGGGAGATCGGCTCCTCGCCCCACTTGCCGTAGGCCTCGAAGTAGCCGAAGGCGGTGGTGCCCCTGGCGTGCACCACCCGCTCCGGGATCCGCTCCCGGTCGAAATGGCTGATCTTCTCCAGGAACTGGTAGTTCTCCAGCGTGGCCGGTCCGCGCGCGCCGACCGTGCGCTGGTTCTGGTTGTCGTACACCGGATGGCCCTGCCGGTTGGTCAGCACCGGGCGCTCATCGCCCGGCCCGGACCCCTTGCTCGCCACGTCGGTCATCGCGGTCACCCTCTCCTCTGGCACGATCCTGCCGCGCTCGGGGTACCCGGACCGGGCGCATCCACTCAGGTCAGCTTGTCGATCGCCCGATCGATGAGCTTCAGGTTGGCCGGCGAGGTGGCGTAGAGCAGCGGGTTCGGCTTCGGCGCCGAGGCGGGACCGCCCAGGGGCTCCGGATGCTCCAGGTAGCCCATCTGGTGGGTGCCGTCCGGCGCGACACCGCTCGCCCACGGCCCCTCCGCGGACTCCTGGCCCTCGGAGAGGTTCCATAACGTGCCCGCGTGCTCGACCTCCTCCTCGTCGAAGAGGTCGTTGGGCACCACGGTGCCCTCCAGCCCCTCCTCCTTGAGCTGCTCGATCGCGGCCAGCCACATGTTCTGGTGCGCGGTGTCGCGGGCCAGGTTGAACTTCAGCATCGCGCGCACGCCGGGGTCGTCGCTCATGTGGTAGAGCCGGGCGGTCTGCAACCGGCCCTGGGCCTCGGCGGCCACGTTGGCCCGGAAGTCGGCGAGCAGGTTGCCGCTGGCCACGATGTAGCGGCCGTTCCACGGGTAGCCGTTGCTGTCGGCCAGCAGCGGGCCGCCACCGGCCACGATGGCCTGCTGCGGGTCCATGCCACCGATCACCGCGGCCAGCACCGGGTCGTTCTCCACGGCCTTGGCGGTGACCTCGGACGGGGCGCCCTCCAGCAGCCGGGCGATCATGGTGGAGATCATCTCCACGTGCCCGATCTCCTCGGTGGCGATGTCCAGGATCAGGTCCTTGTACTTGCCCTCCATCCGGCAGTTCCAGCCCTGGAACAGGTACTGCATGGTCACCGTCATCTCGCCGTACGCGCCGCCGACCAGCTCCTGGAGCTTGCGGGCGTAGTGCGGGTCCGGGGCGCTGGGCTTGGCCTCGAACTGCAGTCGCTTGCTGTGGTAGAACATCGCGCTCCCTACTCTGCTCGGGTCATCCCCGACGCTAGGCAGGGCCCGTCACCACGACGTCACCGCGAACCCGCGTTTCCGTGGCGGGGCAACGGGAATCCCGCCGCCGTGCCAGCCTCTCTCCAGCTGCTCGGTCAGTTCGCACTGCACGACGACCGGCCGCTGTCCACCACCCCCGTCTGCCGCAGGCTGCTCGCCTATCTGGCGCTGCGCGCGCACCCGGTCAGCAGAGCGGCCACCGCGGCCCAGCTGTGGCCGGACCTACCGGCGCAGCGGGCACACGCCAGCCTGCGCACCACGCTGTGGCGGCTGGCCGGGCGGGAGCTGGTGTGCGCGGGGCCCAGCGAGCTGGCGCTGGTCGGGACCGTGCGGGTGGATGTGCGGGAGGCGCGCAGGCTGGCCGGGAACCCGGAGGCCGACATGACGCTGTTCGAGCGGGACCTGCTGCCGGACTGGCCGGAGGACTGGCTGCTGCTGGACCGCGAGTGGTTCCACGAGCTGCGGCTGCGCGCGCTGGAGGCGCTGGGCGAGGCGCACCTGCGCCAGGGCAGGCCGGTGCCTGCCTGGGCGGCGGCCACCGCGGTGGTGCGGGCCGAGCCGCTGCGGGAGAGCGGGCACCGGCTGCTGCTGCGGCTGCACTTGGCCGAGGGCAACGCGGCGGCGGCGCTGCGGCACTACGAGGGGTTCCGGCGGCAGCTGCGGGCCGAGCTGCGGGTCTCGCCCTCGCCCCGGCTGCACCGGCTGATCGCGCCGCTGTTGCGCGGTTGAGCCGCCCCTGACCGACGACGGCGGTCAGGGGCGGCTCGGTCAGCGGGCGGTCAGACCACGCGCTTGAGGTTGAGGCTGATGGTGTTGTCCGGACCCGGGATCATGAAGTTGATCAGCAGCTCGGCCAGGTGGCAGTTGCTGAACTCCGGAATGGTGTAGGCGCCGCTGAGCTTGCCGCCGGTGAGCGGGTTGAAGCCCGGCTCGCTGGTCAGGTCGATCTGCATCGGGACCTTGCTCTGGCACTTGTCCCCGACCGGGTAAGGAATGCCGCCGGCCTTCACATCGCTCAGCCGCAGCACCACCTGGGAGCTGGAGGTCACCACTCCGCGCACGATCTTGCCGGTGGTCTGCCCCTGCGGCAGGAACTCGATCGTCGCGGTGACCGGGATCAGGCCGAAGACCTTGAACTCCGAGTGCGCCGGCGGCAGCGTCAGGTCACCCTTGATGTCCCCGGTGGCCGCGTTGAGGTCGACCGACAGCGCGCCCGGCCCCAGCGGCAGGGTCGAGCCGGTCTTCTTGACCACGCTCTGCCCCTCCACCGAATAGTTGATTTTCACCGCCGGACCGGCGGGCTCGGCCGCCGCGCCACCGGCGAAGGTGACAACTCCGATCAGGGCCACCGCGAGCACCCGTAACGCCGACTTACCCGATCTCCTCATGGACATTCCCTCCACGGATCGAACTACGGAATTCGCATTCGCGCTTACCTGGCGGCGGTAACCGGAATCTTGGCCAGCAGCGGGTCCTGCCCGGCGTCCTGCTTGCAGGCCAGGTCGAAGGTGCCCAGCTCGGTGGGCGAGCCGTCGGCCTTGCGCGGGGTGAGCTTGGAGACGTGGTCGCCCACGCTGACCCCGATGTGGCCGGGCGCGCGCACGCCGATCCCGGGCACCGGGCCGCGGGCCACCGTGACCAGGTCGCCGGTCTTGGGCACCGGGGTGCTCGGGATGCGCAGGCCGGGCAGGGTGACGTCGATCAGCGCCCCGTTGGCGTCCACCGCGAGCATCGCCTCGGCGTCGCCCTCGATGGTCTCGGCCTCGAACAGCAGCAGGGCCTGGGCGGTCGCCTCGGGCACGGTGATGGTCGCGGAGAAGTTGGTGGTGCGCATGAGCTCGCCGACCTTGACCGTCTCCGGCATGGTGACGTCGATCTTGGTGGTCAGCTGGGACGGGCCGATCAGCGGGAACTCGCAGGTGTAGGTGAGGGTCTTGGTGATCGGCCCGCTGGCGGCGGCCGGCGCGCTCGCCCCGGCGTCGGCGACCGCGCCGGTCAGCACCAGTGCGGCGGCGCCGAGGACGGCGGCGGCTCGTCGGGACAACCGTGCGGAGATTGCGGCTCTCATGTCGAACGTCTCCTTTGACATCGAATCTCAGAGAGGGAACGGCTGATCCGCGGATGCCGCACAACTTGCGACGAATCGGAGCCTACTCGCAAGTAGGTAACGTCACAAGAAATTCACTGACCCTTCTGTGAACCGATCACAGAAACGTACTCCGGTGATAATTCAAGCCGACTGGCGACGGTGTCGTTTTGTCATCTGAATGCAGTCCTCAGCGCGGTTGTAGTTCGGTGATCAACCATTTTTCGCCGGTGCGGCGGGCGGTGACGCCGAGCTGGGCGGCCGAGGCGGAGGTCTGGTTGTTGTCGCCGCGGGTGGCGGTCTGGTCCAGGAAGACCAGCAGCACCGCCCGGTCGGCCGACAACTCCCGGACCCCGGTGGTGACCGCCTTGGTGGACAGCACCAGCTTCTGCTGCGGGGCCTGCTCGCGCACCTGGGCGAACAGCGCGTCGTACTGCGCCCGCGCGGCGTCCACCAGCACCTCGGCCGCGGCCGCCTCGGTGCTCGCGGTGTCGTCGTGCCGGTAGGAGAACACCCGGCGCAGCGCCTCGGCCACCTGCCCGGAGACCTCGGCCGTGGCCGGTCCGTTGACCAGGGCCTGGTTGCGCGCGGCCGCGCTGTCGCTGCTCCGCCAGCCCTGCACCAGGAAGAACCCGGCCAGCAGCGCGAGGGCGACGGTGAGCGCGACCAGCCAGCGCCCCGCCCGGGCTGGCCGGGACCGGACCCGTTCCGCGACAACAGGTTCGGCCCCGGCCTCAACCGCCGCGGTGGCTTCGTCGGCCACTGCGGCAGCCCCGGTCGCCCGAGCAGCGCCAGCCACCGGGGCAGCGCGGGTCCCCTTCTCTTCCAGCGCGCCGGTGTCGCCGGCCTGGCCGGGCCGCGCGGGGTGCGTGGTGCGGGTGCCGGCCACCGCGGGCCTGCGGCGGTGCGGGGCGGTGGCGCGTCGGGTGGGAGCCATCAGAGGTCCTTTCAGGAGGCCGCGACCGGGACCGGACCGAGCCCGCTGAGCTTCCAGCCGGTCTCGGTGCGGGTCAGCTCGGCCTGGAACCGGTTGCGCTTGGTGGTGGCCGCGGCCCCGTCCGGGGCGACCTCGATCTCCACCGCGGCGATCAGCTTCGCCTTGCCCGCGCGGTCGTCCAGCTCGGTGACGGCGGCGTCGGTGACCCGCCCGGTGGTGATCGTCTTGGTCTCCTCGATTTGTTTCTTGCTGCTGGCCCCGGTGTTGCGCAGCTCCTCGTGCAGCGCGCCGGTGGAGGTCTCCAGCCAGCGGCGCATGCCCTCGTCCACCCGCCGGTAGTCCAGGCTGTTGAACTCCGCCACCGCCCGCTCCCCCGCGGTGCGCACCTGCTCACGCAGCTCGGCGAACTTGACGCCGTCGTCCTCGGCGGCGGCGTACCACCACCAGCCCGACCCGGCGGCCAGCAGCGCGGCGGCCACCGCGAGGATCAGGTGCAACCGCAACGGGTTCCGGCGTGCGGTGGCCGGTTCGTCAGTCTCGCTCATCGGTTTCCTCCCGGCAGGCCGAGCAAGCCGCCAAGGGTGGCGGTGTCCGGGCTGAGGCTCTCCAGCTGTGCGGGTTGCCAGTTCGAGGTGGCGGCGGTGACCTTGCCGCCCTTGGGCGCGTTCTGCGATCCGCGCACGCTGCTGGGGTGGCCGCGCGGCAGGGTGCAGGCGGCCTGGGTGTTGAGGGGCTTGCCAGGGGTGGTGACCAGGCCGTTGCGGTACTCGGTGCCCTCGTAGCCCTGGGTGCAGGGCAGCGGGTTGAAGTAGGTGACGGTCATGCCGAAGTGCGCGCCGTCGGCGCGGGCCACGGTGCTGCCCGCGGCGACCGCGGCCGGCGCGGTGAACAGCAGCTGCTCCAGCCCGGCGTTGCGGGTGACCATGACGTTGGCCGTGGTGAGCAGGTTCGCGATGACCACGCCGAGGTTCGGCCCGGTCTCCCGCAGCACGGCGGAGACCTGGCCGGAGACCGGCGGCACCGCGGCCACCACCTTGCGGAAGTCGCCGTCGGACTCGCGGAACTGCTGGGCCAGCAGCTTGGCGTTGCGGGTGAGGTCCTTGAGCGCCTGGGACTGCTCGGCTTGGGTGTCCAGCACGGTGCGCCCGTCGGTGAACAGCTGCTTGGTCTGCGGCAGGTGCTCGATCGCGGCCTCGGTGAAGGAACCCGCGGAGTCCAGGATCTGCTGGAGGTTGCGGCCGGAGTCGGTGAACGCGGTGCCCAGCTCGTCCACCACGGTGCGCAGCGACTTGGTGGGCACGGAGGACACCAGGCCGTCCACCGCGGCCAGCACGTGCTCCACCGGCTTGGGAATCCTGGTGTCGCTCTGGCCGATCACCGAGCCCTGGGCCAGGTACGGGCCGCCGTCGCGGCGCGGGCGCAGGTCCACGAACTGCTCGCCGACCGCGGACCGGTTGCTCACCACGGCTTGCGCGTCGGCCGGCACCTGGGGGCCGCCGTCGTCCAGGATCAGGTCGACCTCCACGCCGCGGGCGGTCAGCCGCAGCGGGCCGACCCGGCCGATCGGCACGCCGCGGTAGGTGACCTCGGCGTTGGTGAAGATGCCGCCGGAGTCGGCCAGCTGCACCCGCACGGTGTAGCCGGCGTAGCCGAACCAGCGGTCCAGTCCGGCGTAGCGGGCGCCCACGTAGGACACCCCGACCAGGGCGACCAGCACGAAGATGCCGATCTGCCAGCGAATCCGCGCGGAGAGCATCAGCGCACCCCCGTCGAGATGGCGGGCACGCCGTCCACCGGCGGCAGCGGCAGCACCGGTTTCGCCGCGTCCGGTTTCGACTCGGTCCGCTGCTGTTGTCGCTGCGCCTCGGGTCCGGCGTTCTCCGCGTGCAGGGTGAGGTAGGTGTTGAGGTAGTCGCCCTTGATCGCGTTGAGCGCGGCGTCCGGGAACGGGTAGGTGAACAGGATCTCCAGCGACTGCGGCAGGTTCTGCCCCGCCTCCACCAGCCGTTGCAGGATCGGTTGCAGCGCCTTGAGGTCGGCCACGAAGTCGTCCTTGCTGCGCCGCACGGTGTCCACCGCGACCTTGCCCATCTTGTCCAGCGCGGCCAGCATCGCCACCATCGACTCGCGCTGCTCGTGGAAGACCTGCAGGCCGGGGCCGAGGTCGGTGATGGCCTTGTCGATCTGCCCGGTCCGCCCGGCCAGCACGGTGTTGAGCCGGTTCATCCCGTCCAGGGCCTTGGTCAGGCTCTCCTTGTTCTGATCCAGCTGGGTGACGAACTTGTCCATTGTGGACAGCAGTGCCTTGAGCTGGGCCTCGTTGCCGTCGAAGGCCGAGGCCAGCTCGCGGCTGATGTCCCGCAGCTGCTGCACGCCACCGCCGTTGAGCAGCAACGACAACGCGCCGAAGACCTCTTCCACCTCGGGGTTGCGGTTGGTGCGGCTGACCGGGATCACCGCCCCGTCGGCCAGCACCGCGGTGTCCGCGCCCTGCTCCGCGGGCCGGGCCAGCTCCACGTACTTCTCGCCCAGCAGGCTGGACTGCCGCAACCTGGCCAGTGCCGCGGCGGGCAGCTTCACCTGTCCGTTGACCGCGACCGTGACGTCCACGGTGCGCCCGTCCTCGGCCAGCTCGATCCGCTCCACCTTGCCCACCGCGACGTCGTTGACCTTCACCGCGGCCTGCGGCACCAGGTCCAGCACGTCCCGGAACTGAGCGGTGACCCGGTACGGCCGCTCGCCGAGGTCCGCGCCGCCGGGCAGCGGCAGGTTGTACAGCCCGTCGAACCCGCCGACGCCGCACCCGGTGGCCAGCAGGGCGACCGCGCTCAAGGCAGCAATCCGTTTGCGCATCACCGATCTCCTGCCGGGAGGGTGTGCAGGTCGCCGACCACCGGCAGCGGCAGCACGGGCAGCTTCTTGGCGTCCGCGCCCGCGCTGACCGGGACCAGGCGGGTCTTGGCCCTCGGCGAGAGCTCGAGCAGGTTGACCCGCCCGTCGATGACCCGCTGCTCCGGGTTGTAGGCGTTGAGCAGGTTGGTCATGGCCAGCGGGGCCACGTCCAGCGCCTCGGCCAGTGCGGAGCGCTGGTCGGCCAGCACCTTGGTGATGCCGGTGAGCTTGTCCACTGTGGACTTGACCCGGCCGCGGTGCTCGCCGATGAACTCGCCGACCTGGCCGAGCGCGGCGGGCAGCTCGGCCAGCGCGGCGCGCAGCGCGTCCCGGTCGGCGGCCAGGAAGCGGGTGACCTCGGCCAGCTGTTGTTCGGCCGCGACCACCTGGTTGTCGTTGCGGGCCAGCATGCCGGTGAACTTGGCCAGGTTGTCCACGGTGCCGAACATGTCCTGCTGCGAGCCGTCCAGGGTCTTGGCGGCCTGGCCGAGGTCGCGGAACAGCTTGTTCAGCGCGGCCCCGTTGCCCTCCAGGTTGGCCGCGCCGGTCTCCAGCAGGCTGGACAGCGCGCCCTCCTTGTTGGCCCCGTTGGGTCCCAGCGCGGTGGCCAGCTTCTCCATGCTCTCGTAGAGCTGGTCCAGCTCCACCGGACTGGCGGTGCGCTCGACCGGGATCACCGCGCCGTCGGCCAGGGTTGGCCCGCCGCGGTAGACCGGGGCGAGCTGGAGGTAGCGGTCGGAGACCAGGCTGGGCGCGACCGAGACCACCTTGGCCTCCGCCGGCGCCTTCACCCCACTGTCCAAAGTGAACTCAACGCGGACCCGTTGTCCCTGCGGCTCAACGGAGTCGATGGTGCCGACCCGCACGCCGAGCATCCGCACGTCGGATCCGGCGTACACGCCGACGGCGGCGGCGAACCAGGCGGTGGCCCGCACCCGTTCGGCGCTGCCGCGCCACCACCACACCCCGGCCACCCCGGCGACCAGGGCGAGCACCGCCACCCCGATCAGCACCCGGGTTCCCTTGCCACGACTGCGGAACCAGCTCACTTGCCGCCTCCCTTGGGTGGCACGCAGCCCTCTTCGCCGGAGACCGGCGCGAGCAGGCCGCACATGTAGCTGTCCACCCACCGGCCGTTGCCGGCCGCGTTGTTGATCAGCCGGTAGTACGGCCCGGACAGCGAGAGCGCCTTGTTCAGGTTGTCCTGGTTGCGCTGCAACACCTCGGCCACCTTGTCCAGCCGGTCCAGCGCGGGCCCGAACTGAGCCTTGTTGTCCTGTACCAGCCCGGTCAGCTCCCTGGACAGGTCGCGGATGCCGGTGAGCAGCTTGCTGATCGCCTCCCGCCGGTTGCGCACCTCCTCCAGGAGCTTGTTGCCGTCGGCGAGCAGGGTGGCGATCTGCTCGTTGCGGTCGCTGAGCGTCTGAGTGATCTTGCGGCTGTTCTCCAGCACCTTGGCCAGCTCCAGGTCCCTGGAGGCGATGGTGGTGGACAGCGCGGACATCCCGTCCAGTGCCTTGCGCACGTGCTCCGGCGAGTCGCGGAAGGTCTCCGAGAGCACCGTGAAGCTCTGCGCGAGCTGCTGGGTGTCGATCTGGCCGATGGTGTCGGTCAGCCCCTGGAAGGCGTCGCTGATGTCGAACGGGGTGCTGGTGCGCTCCTTGGGGATCGGCGTGTCGCCGTCCAGGCTGCCGCCGCCCTGCGGGTCCAGCGCCAGGTACTTCTGGCCCAGCAGCGTCTTGATCCGGATGGACGCGCCGGTCTTGTCGCCGAGCTCCACGCCGGAGACCTTGAACCGCACCGCGACCCGGTCCCCGGCCAGCTCCACCGCGCTGACCGTGCCGACCTTGAGTCCGGAGACCCTGACCTCGTCGTCGGGCTTGATCCCGGCGGCCTCGGTGAACTCCGCGGTGTAGCTGGAGCCGCCGATCATCGGCAGGTCCTCGAAGAAGAAGGTGGCCAGCACCGCGATCCCGATCGTGGTCAGGCCTGCCAGGCCGACGGTGACCGGGTTGCGTTCCCGGAAGGGCTTCATCCCTTGCACCTTTCGTGGGTGAGCGGGATCCCGACCGGCGGCCCGCCGGGCGCGGGGGGCACCCCTGGCGCGGAGGCCGAGCAGAGGAAGAAGTTGAGCCAGGAACCGTAGGAGCCGATCCGGCCGATCGCCTCGAACTTGGTGGGCAGCCGGTCCAGGAACTCCGTGAGCAGCTTCGGTTGCTCCATCAGGTTCCCGGACAGCGCGCCGAGTCCGGCGATGTCGGCCTTGAGCGGGGCGCGCGCCTTGTTCAGCAGGTCCGCGGTGGCCCCGGTCAGCTCGGACATCGAGCCGATCGCCTCGCCGATCGGCTTGCGGTCCGCGGCCAGCCCGCTGACCAGCCGCTGCATGGTGCCGATCAGGTTCGCCAGCTGGTCGCCACGGGAGTTGACCGTGGTGAGCACGGTGTTCAGGTTGTTGATCAGGTCGCCGATCACCTTGTCCTTGGCCGCGATGGTCGAGGTGAGCGAGGCGGTGCGGGCGAGCAGGCTGTCCACCGTGCCGCCTTCGCCTTGCAGCACCTGGACGATCTCGTAGGACAGCTTGTTCACGTCATCGGGGTTCAGCGCCTGGAACAGCGGCTTGAACCCGTTGAACAGCAGGGTGAGATCCAGCGCGGGCGTGGTGCGCTCCAACGGGATCTGCCCCTCCGGCGGCAGGGTCGCGGTGGTGCCGGCGCCCTGGTCCAGGGCCAGGTAGCGCTGGCCGACCAGGTTGCGGTAGCGGATGGCGGCGGTGGCCGAGGCGAAGATCCGCCGCCTGCCCTCGACGGAGAACTGCACCTCGACCACCCCCCGGCCGGCCAGTCGCAGTCCCTCGACCTTGCCGACCCGGACCCCGGACATGCGCACGTCGTCGCCCTCGTTGAGCGAGGTCACGTCGGCGAAGCGCGCGGTGTAGAAGTTCGCGCCCACCGCGGTGGTGTTGGAGATGGTCACCGCGAGCAGGGCGGTGACCAGCACGGTGAGCACGGCGAAAACGCTGAACTTGAGCAGTGGCGCGGTGATTCCCTTCACTTCAGGGTCACCTCCGTTCCCCGGTAGATCGCGCCGAGCAGCACGCCGCTCCAGGACGGCACCGCATCGGGGGTGCGGCCGAGCGCGGGCGCGAGCAGCTGGGCGAGCAGTTGGCTCTCCTGCGGCGAGTTGGCCAGGCCGAGGTCGGCGGTGTCCCCGCTGACCGGCAGCGCGACCGTCTTGCCGCTGCTGGGCGGGGTGCCGAAGGGGTAGCAGCGCGGGCCGCCGCGGGCGTGGTAGACCGGATCGTCCTTGCCCGGCTTGTACTCCCCGCGCGAGGGCACCGGGTGCAGGTGCACCTTCAGGCCCGGCCGGTCGGTGCCCGCGCCGAACGCGGAGTTCATCACCGACTTGAACTTGGTGAGCGTGTCGGCCATGCAGGGCCAGGCGGGCGAGTACTTGGCCATCGTCTCCAGGGTGGTCCTGCTGGCGTCGGAGAGCCGGATCACGTTGTCCTTGTTGGCGCGCAGGAAGCCGCCGAGGTCGTTGGCGGTGGCGCCCAGGCTGCGGTACAGCAGTTTCAGGTTCTCCCGCTGCTCGACGAAGGTCTTGGTGGTGACGGTGAGGTCGCTGAGCGCGTCCAGGGCGTCCGGGATCGCGGTGCTGTAGGTGTCGGCCACCTTGACCAGCTCGCGCATGCCCTCGGTGAGCGCGGGCACCTCGGGGTTGATCTCGGTGAGGTAGTGCTCCAGCCGCACCAGGTTCTGCCCGAGCGCCTTGCCCCGGTTGGCCAGGGCGGCCGACATCGCGCCGAGGGTGACCGAGAGCTTGTGCGGCTGCACCGCCTCCAGCATCGGCATCAGGTTGGCCAGCAGGCGTTCCAGCTCGATCGCGGTGGCCGAGCGGTCCTGCCCGATCACGTCGCCGGCGCCGAGGGTGTCGCCGGTTCCGTTGTCCGGCAACATCAACGCGACGTAGCGCTCACCGAAGAGGGTCTTGGGCAGCAGCCGGGCGGAGACGCCCTTGGGGATGAGCTCCAGCTTGTCCGGCTGCATGGCCAGCTCCAGCTCGGCGCCCTCGCCGCGGCTGGAGATGCGTTTCACCGAGCCGACCACCAGTCCGCGCACCTTCACGTCGGACTCGGTCATCAGCTGGTTGCCCACGTGGTCGGTGCGCAGCAGCACGCTCACCGCGGAGCTGAAGTCGCCGCGGTAGACCGCGACGGTCAGGCCGAGCAGCAGCGAGATGATCACCAGGAACAGCAGGCCGAGCAGGCGGCCCCTGAGCACGTGCGGGTTCGACGGCATCGGCGGGCCTCACTCATATCCGAGGAAGGTGAGGGTCAGGTTCAACGTGTTGCCCGGCCCGGAGATCAGTCCGGTCAGCAGCGAGTCCAGCGGCTCGGTGACACCGCAGTTGCCGAAGGGCGGGATGGTGTAGGTCGCGCTCATCGGGGTGGGCCTGGTGGGCAGGAACGGCGGCGGCGGCGGGGCCGAGACCAGGTTGATCACCGCGGGTTCCACGGTCCTGCAGTTCGGCCCCACGTCCAGGGGCACGCCGCCGACCTTGATGTCGCGCAGCTTGATGAACATCTTCGAGGTCGCCTTCACCTGGCCGCGTTCGATGATGCCCGCCACCTGGCCGACCGACTCGAACTCGATCACCGAGTTGTTGGGCACGAACCGGAACAGCACGAAGTAGCCCTTGGACGGCGGCAGGGTGAGGTCGCCCTTGATCTCGCCGACCGGCAGTTTGATGATCACTTCGGTGAGCATCTCGCCGGGGCCGATCTTGACCTCGGACTCCATCTTCTTGATCCGGGACACCCCT
Source organism: Crossiella sp. NPDC003009 (assembly GCF_053591555.1). Classification (NCBI taxonomy): domain Bacteria; kingdom Bacillati; phylum Actinomycetota; class Actinomycetes; order Pseudonocardiales; family Pseudonocardiaceae; genus Crossiella; species Crossiella sp. NPDC003009. The sequence continues at coordinate 37,016 of NZ_JBSFUA010000048.1, forward strand.
TCGACCTTGTACCGGATCCGCCGGGCGAACGGCCCCACCTGCTGGTCCTCACCCGCGCCCGGCACGGTGGTTCCGGTGCTGGGCAACGGTTTGCCGCCGCTGGTGGGCACCGGCAGGGCGCCGCTGGGGCCGGGCACGGTGGTCAGGTTCCGCCCGGTGACCGGGAGCTTGACCAACTGGGCGTCCTGCCCGTCGTCCTTGGCGCACTTGAGGATCAGCGGCGGCCCGTCGTCGGTGGCCGAGCCGAGGGTCAAGGTCAGCTCGGTCGCGGTGACGGTCAGGTCGCCGGGTTGTGCCGGGGTGAGCGCGGGCGCCTTGCCGGTGGCGACGACCTTCAGCTCCCCCTTCTCCGGCACCTCGGTGGCCGCGACGCTCAGCTCCGCCGCGGTGACCGCGGCGGAGAGTCCCGCGCCGTTGACGGCGAGGCCGAGACCGGCGGTGCCGATCACCGACTTCGCGCCGCCGAGGGCGGGCAGCACCGTCTCCGGCAGGGTCGCGGTGACGGTGAGGGCGGACTGGACCGGCGCGCCGACCGAGCCCGAGGCCGGGAACACGCCCGCGACCTCGGTGACCACCGCCTGGGCGGTCAGCTCCGGCGCGGTGCAGGTGTAGGCGATCCGGCGGGCTGTCGATTCGGCGGCCGCGCTGCCGTCGCCGACAAGGGAGACGCCGAGTGCCGGCACCAGCAGCGCCGCGGCCGCGAGGGCCCCGAGCCGGTGCGCCGATCCAGTCCGGGTCATCTGCTACTTCCTCGCCGCGGCGACCGGGATCTCGCCGAGCTTGAGGTCCTGCCCCGGGTTCTCCTTGCAGGGCAGGTCGAAGGTGCCCAGCTCGGTCGGCGAGCCGTCGGCCTTGCGCGGGGTCAGCTTGGCGTCGAACCCGCCGCTGACGATCGCCTGGGCCTGGCCGGGGTTGTCCACCGTGGTCGGCGGGACGTCGCCGGTGGCGGGCACGGTCAGGTCACCGGTGTCCGGGATCGGGGTGGACGGCACGGTCATGCCGTTGATGTCGACCGTCTTGCTCACCCCGGCCGCGTCCTTGACGTCGAAGTGCGCGACCGCGGAGCCGTCCAGGCTCTTGGCCTCGAACAGGTCGAAGGCCTCCACGATCCGCTCCGGCACCAGCACGCTGACCTTGAAGTCGGTGGCCTGGGCGGGCTGGCCGACCACGGCCGAGTCCGGCAGGTTCACCGAGATGGTCACCTGGAGCTCGTCGGGGCCGATCAGCGGGAACTCGCAGGTGTAGGTCAGGGTCTTGGTGACCGGCACCGCCTGCGCGACCCCGGCGCCGACAGCGGCGAGGGCCAGGCCGGCGAGCACGGCTGTGGTCCGAGTCAAGATGGTGGTCAAGTGGCGTCGAGCCATGTGAACTTCTCCCTCGGTCAGCGAGCGTCATTGTTCGCCGAATTCACTCGAACGACTCGTTGACAGAAAAAATCCGGGGCAGGGGAGTCGCCGAAAGAAACCCGGAAGGCAGGCGGCAATACGGCAGGTGACCTGCACGAACGGCCTCCTACTAGCCGGTAGGTTACTGTCGTGTGTCATAGCTAGGCAAGAACCAAACCGAGGAAACTCCCCCAAGAGGCCAACATTTCGCCGGTTTTGTCACCACCCTGACAATCCACTCCGCCGAACGTGCTCACCAGGGCACCAATTTCCCGGGTCAAGTTGTCAGCGCATCAAAATAATGACCCGATGGAGTGATGAGGGCGCACCCATTCCCCGGCATAGGCGTTTGCGATACCACCGAAATGCGCCGCCGGTTACGCCGAACGCCCGGCTTCCGCCTGCGACAACGGCCGCGCGACCGACTCCGGGGACTTGCCGGCGGCCGCCACACCGAGCACCAGCTCGGCCACGCCGCCGGCCAGGTAGCCGCCGGCAGCGAGCCGGGCACGTCGAAGAAGCGGCCGAGCACCAGCGCCCAGCGCGCCCCACGGCAGCCGGTCCAGCCGCGCCGGAATGGCCGTCTCCACCTCGCCCGCCACCTGCCGCGGCCGCTGCTCGTCACCGAGACGCATGAGCGCCGGGATACCCGGTCGGTCACCAACCGCTCCCCGCTGGTGACCAGGTCAGCCGGGTAAGGCACGATCGGGGGCACCATGACGCTCACCGAGTACCTGCCGGACGGCCAGGATCCCGACGCCCTGTTCGACGCCTTCAGCACCTGGGCCGCGGGCCAGGGGATCGAGCTGTACCCGGCGCAGCAGGAAGCGCTGATCGAGATCGTCTCCGGCGCGAACGTGATCCTGTCCACGCCGACCGGCTCCGGCAAGAGCCTGGTCGCCGCGGGGGCGCACTTCGCCGCGCTGGCGAACAAGCAGCGGACCTTCTACACCGCGCCGATCAAGGCGCTGGTCTCGGAGAAGTTCTTCGCGCTGATCGAGATGTTCGGCGCGGAGAACGTCGGCATGATGACCGGCGACTCCAGCGTCAACGGCGACGCGCCGATCATCTGCTGCACCGCGGAGATCCTGGCCAACATCGCGCTGCGCGACGGCGCGGACGCCGAGGTCGGCCAGGTCGTCATGGACGAGTTCCACTTCTACAGCGAGCCCGACCGCGGCTGGGCCTGGCAGGTCCCGCTGATCGAGCTGCCCAAGGCGCAGTTCCTGCTCATGTCGGCCACCCTGGGCGATGTCAGCCGGTTCGAGACCGACCTGACCCGGCGCACCGGCCGCCCCACCTCGGTGGTCAGCTCGGCCGAGCGCCCGGTGCCGCTGTTCCACTCCTACGTCACCACGCCGCTGCAGGAGACCATCGAGGAGCTGCTCTCCACCCAGCAGGCCCCGATCTACGTGGTGCACTTCAGCCAGGCCGCCGCGCTGGAGCGGGCGCAGGCGCTGATGAGCATCAACGTCTCCAGCCGCGCGGACAAGGACGCGATCGCCGCGCAGATCGGCAAGTTCCGGTTCACCGCCGGGTTCGGCAAGACGCTGTCCCGGCTGGTCCGGCACGGCATCGGCGTGCACCACGCCGGCATGCTGCCCAAGTACCGCCGGCTGGTGGAGCAGCTGGCCCAGGCCGGTCTGCTCAAGCTGATCTGCGGCACCGACACCCTGGGCGTGGGCATCAACGTGCCGATCCGGACCGTGGTGTTCACCGCGCTGAGCAAGTACGACGGGGTGCGCACCCGCATCCTCAAGGCGCGCGAGTTCCACCAGATCGCCGGCCGGGCCGGGCGGGCCGGGTACGACACGGTGGGCAACGTGGTGGTCGAGGCGCCGGACCACGTGGTGGAGAACGAGCGCGCGCTGGCCAAGGCCGGCGATGACCCGAAGAAGCGGCGCAAGGTGGTGCGCAAGAAGCCGCCGGAGGGTTTCGTCTCCTGGGGCGAGCCGACCTTCAAGCGGCTGGTCGAGGCCGAGCCCGAGCCGCTGACCTCCAGCTTCCAGGTCAGCCACGCCATGCTGCTGAACGTGATCAACCGCCCCGGTGACGCCTTCGCCGGTATGCGGCACCTGCTGGAGGACAACCACGAGGACCGCCCGGCGCAGATCAAGCACATCCGCCGCGCGATCGCGATCTACCGCGCCCTGCTGGCCGCGGGCGTGGTGGAGAAGCTGGACACCCCGGACGAGGACGGCCGCACGGTCCGCCTGACCGTGGACCTCCAGTTCGACTTCGCCCTCAACCAGCCGCTGTCCCCCCTGGCGCTGGCCACCATCGAGCTGCTGGACCGGGACTCCCCGACCTACGCGCTGGACGTGGTCTCGGTCATCGAGTCCACAGTGGACAATCCCCGCCCCGTTCTTTCCCAGCAGCAGTTCCGCGCCCGCGGCGAGGCCGTCAACAAGATGAAGGCCGAGGGCATGGAGTACGAGGCGCGGATGGAAGCCCTGGAGGAGGTGACCTGGCCCAAGCCCTTGCAGGACATCCTGGAAGCGGCCTACAACATGTACCGCCGCGGCCACCCCTGGGTCGCCGACCACGAGCTCTCACCGAAGTCGGTGGTGCGCGACATGTACGAGCGCGCCATGACCTTCGTCGACTACATCGCCTTCTACCAGCTGGCCCGCTCCGAGGGCCTGGTCCTGCGCTACCTGGCGGATGTCTACAAGGCCCTGCGCCAGACCGTGCCGGACGACGCCAAGACCGAGGAGCTCACCGACCTCATCGAATGGCTCGGCGAACTGGTCCGCCAGGTCGACAGCAGCCTGCTGGACGAGTGGGAACAGCTCCGCAACCCCACCGACGAGGACGACCCCGAACAGTCCACAGTGGACACCGCCCCACCCCCGGTCACCGCCAACCCCAGGGCCTTCCGGGTCCTGGTCCGCAACGAGCTGTTCCGCCGCGTGGAGCTGGCCGCCCGCCGCGACTTCTACACCCTTGGCGAGCTGGACGCGCACGCCGGCTGGGACGCCGAGCGCTGGCGGGAGGCCCTGGAGCCGTACTTCGAGGAGTACGACGAGATCGGCACCGGCCCCAACGCCCGCGGCCCGGCCCTGCTGATGATCAACCAGGACGAGCACCCCGGTCAGTGGGTGGTGCGCCAGGCCTTCGACGACCCGGCCGGCGACCACGACTGGGCGATCACGGCCGAGGTGGACCTGGCGGCCTCGGATGAGGCGGGCAGCGCGGTGGTGCACGTGACCGAAGTCGCCCCAGCCTGACCGATGTCTGGGGCGAACTGGCCTTATCCGCCACCGAACGGCTGGACCGCCGCCGATCTCGACCGGATCGGCGGCGACGGACCGTGCGCGGAGCTGGACGTGCTCCAGCGCATCGAGCTGGTCGACGGCGAGCTGATCGTCATGGCGCCGCGGACCGAGTTCCACCGCCGCGTCGTGGAACGTCTGCGGGACGAACTCCACCGGCAGGCACCCCCGGAACTCACCGCCACCCGCGAGATGGACGTGGTGCTCGGCCCCCGCCAGCGCCCCTGCCCCGACGTCTCCGTGGCTGCCGCCACCGCCGCCCGCGACCTGGACCGCACCTTCTACCAGCCCGAAGACGTCCTGCTGGTGGTCGAGGTGGTGTCCAAGTCCTCGGAGATCCGGGACCGGGAGACCAAGCCCCGCCGCTACGCCGAGGCGGGCATCGCGCACTTCTGGCGGGTGGAGAACAACTCCGGCACCCCGGTCGTCTACGTCTACGAGCTCGACCCGGCAAGCCGCTCCTACGCGCTGACCGGCATCTTCCACGACCGCCTGGAATGCCGCGTGCCCTTCCCAGCCGACATCCGCCTGGACACCCTGGTTCGCTAGCTCACAACTCTTGGACACTCAGTCCAGCAGTTGTACATTTCGTCCATGACCGACGAGCACCCGTACTCCACCGCCTTCCGCAGCGGCGACCTGGTAGCCGTCTCCGGCCGCCTCGGCGTCACCGAACCGGGCGTCCTGACCCCCGGTGGCTTCCCCGCCGAATGCGCCCAAGCCTTCGCCAACCTCGACGAAGCCCTGGCCGAGGCGGGCGCGCGGCGCAGCGACGTAGTGCAGGTGACCGCCTACCTCACCGACATCGGCGACCGGGACCGGCTCAACGCCGCCTTCGCCGCGTTCTTCGCCGAGCCCCGGCCCGCGCGCACCTGTGTCGGCGTGGCCAGCCTGCCCTACGGCGCCTGCGTGGAGATCGACGCGCTCGCCAGGGTTGTCGGCTGATGGCGGAGCGGGAGGCGATCCTGGCGGCGCTGGGGCCGGTGGCGGAGGGGATCGTGGCCACCTTCGGCGCGTGTTGTGAGGTGGTGGTGCACGACTTCCGGCGGCCGGCGAACTCGGTGGTGGCCATCGCGGGCGCGGTCACCGGGCGCGGGGTGGGCGGGGCGATGAGCGAGATCGGCATGGGGCTGCTGGCCAGGGGCGATGACGCGGCTGACCAGCTCAACTACATCACCCGCACGCCGGCGGGCAAGATGGTCAAGTCCTCCACGATGTTGTTGCGGGACAGCGACAACACCGTCTTCGGCGCGCTGTGCGTGAACCTCGATCTCACCGGTCTCACCCAGGCCCAGCAGCTGCTCGGCGGGCTCGCCGGGGTGGACAACCCGCTGCCCGCGCCGACCACCACCTTCGGCGACGACATCGACGCCGTGATCGACTCCATTGTGGACAGACGTCAGCTGGCCGATCCACGCCCGTGGGCCGAGCTCGGCCGGGAGGAGCGGCTGGCGCTTTTCCAGGACCTCAACGAGCAGGGGGTCTTCGCGGTGCGCCGCGCGGTGCCCAGGGTCGCCTCCCGCCTGGGCATCTCCCGGGCCTCCGCCTACAGCTACCTCGCCCAGATCAAGGAGAACGCATGACCTCCCTCCCGGTGACCCTGGCCGACGTGCGGGAGGCCGCCGCCCGGCTGGCCGGGGTGGCGCACCGCACCCCGGTGCTGCGCTCCCGCCAGCTCGACGACCTGGTGGGCGCGCGGGTGCACCTCAAGTGTGAGAACTTCCAGCGGATCGGCGCGTTCAAGTTCCGCGGCGCCTACAACGCGGTCTCCCGGCTTTCCGCGGCCCAGCTGCGCACCGGCATCGCGGCATATTCCTCCGGCAACCACGCCCAGGCCGTGGCGCTGGCCGCCCGTGAACTGGGCAGCAGCGCGGTGATCCTGGTGCCCGAGGACACGCCACAGTCCAAAAAGGACGCGACCACGGGCTACGGCGCGGAGCTGGTCACCTACGACCGCTACACCGGCGACCGGGTCGCCATCGGCGACAAGCTGGCCGCGGACCGCGGTCTCGCGCTGATCCCGCCGTACGAGCACCCGCACGTGATCGCCGGTCAGGGCACCGCCGCGCTCGAGCTCCTGGCCGAGGTCGACGACCTGGACACCGTGCTCACCCCGGTCGGCGGCGGCGGGCTGATCGCCGGTTCGGCCACCGCGGCCAAGGGCGTCTCCCCCGGCATCCGGGTGGTCGGGGTGGAACCCGAGGCCGGTGACGACACCCGCCGCTCGCTGCTGGCGGGCGAACGGGTCTCGGTCCCGGTGCCGCGCACCATCGCCGACGGCCAGGCCGCGGAGATCCCCGGCGAGCTGACCTTCTCGATCAACCGGCACCTGGTGGACGAGGTGGTGCTGGTCAGCGACGAGGAGATCCGGGCGGCCATGCGCTTCGCCTTCGAGCGGCTCAAGATCGTGCTGGAGCCCAGCGGCGCGACCCCGCTGGCCGCGCTGATGACCGGCAAGCTGCCCACCGGCGGCCGGGTCGGCGCGATCCTCTCCGGCGGCAACATCTCCCCGGAACGGTTCGCCGAGCTGATCTAGGGCGTGTCCGCCGGGTCACGCCCTAGGTGTGCCTGCGGTCGATCCGCACCCGGCGGCGCACGCAGGCCAGTGCCACCAGGGCGGCGATCGCGGGCACCACCACCAGCACGAACCCGATCACCGGCCAGGGCAGCACCAGCTCGTACGGCAGCGCCACCGGCCCGTCCCGCCACATCCGGCGCGCGCCCTGGGCGGAGACCACCGCCGCGGGCAGGATGCCGACCAGCACGCCGAGCACGCTGCCCAGGCCGGAGATGATCAGTGACTGGGTCACCGCCAGCGCCCGCCGGGTGCGCAGCGAGGCGCCGACGGTGGCCAGCATGACCGAGTGCCGCCGGGTGTCGATCAGCGACAGCACGGTGGCGGTCACCGCGGCCGTGGTGCTCAGCAGCGCGGTGCAGGCCAGCAGCAGCAGCGCGAACAGCGCCGCCTCCCTGGTCGTGCCGCGCTCCACGTAGCCGCTGAGCCCGAAGGCGCGCACCACCTCGCCGATCCGGTCCTGCTCGAACCGGCTCAGCCGCCGGCCCAGCTCGATGTCCAGGCCGCGCAGGCTCGGCGCCACCCCGGTCCGCGCCGCGGTCTCCGGCGGCAGCACCACCAGCGCCGAGCCGACCTCGCTGGGCACGGCCAGCGCGGGCAGGGCGAGATCATGGCTGCCCTGCGGGGTGTTCACCACCAGCCTGGCCATCCCGTCCTGGACGTACCTCGCGTCCAGCACCACCGCCTCGCCGCGGGCCAGCGCCGCCGCCGCGGCCGGGTCGGTGACCCCGCTGACCCGGCGCAGCAGCTCGGCGTCGCCCACCAGCACGGTGCCCAGCAGCCGCCGGTGGTGCACGCAGTCCGGTCCGCCCGGTGGCAGCCACTGCTCCCTGGTGGTCCACTCCGGCCCGCACCCGGCAGCCGGGGACATGGCCACCTCCACCGTGTGCGGGCAGCCCCCGCCGCCACAGCGGTCCCAAGTCCCCGGCAGCGCGTTGACCTCGGCGAAGGAGCGCGCGGGCAGCGCCTCGCCCAGGGTGCGCCGCAGCGCGTCCCACCCGGGCGGGCGGGTGGCCGCGTCGGGCACCAGGACCGCGGCGTGCCGGTCCGGCAGGGTCGGCCAGTAGCGGCCGGAGGTGTAGGCGTTGCGGGTGACGTCCAGGGTGGCCAGCGCGATGGTGCCGATCACCACCGCCATCACCGCGGCGATGGCCGGCGCGCTGCGCGCCCGGTGCCTGCCCAGCTCGCGCAGCGCGATCCGCACGCTCACCGGCAGCGCGGGCGCGAGCGCGGCGATCCCGCCGACCAGCGCGGGGAAACAGGCGAACAACCCGACGCTGATCAGCACCGTGGCCACCGGCACCAGACCGCGCCAGTCCAGCGCGAAGGCCGCCGCGGCGGCCACCGCCAGCCCGGTGAGCACCAGCGCCGCGCCCAGCACCGGGGTCACCCTGGACGGCCGCCGCTCGCTGCGCCGGTCGGCCAGCAGCTGCCCGGCCCTGGTCCGGCCGGCCCGCACCGCGGGCACCACCGCCGCGGCCAGCCCGGCGAAGATGCCCAGTGCGAACGGCAGCACCAGGTCGTCAAGGCCCACCTGGAACCGCCAGATCCGCGGCAGGTCGAACCGGTGGAGCAGCTCGATCAGCACCCCGGCCCCCACCGTGCCGACCACGCTGCCCAGCACCGCGCCGCCCAGGCCGAGCAGCAGGCCCCACAGCAGCAGCAACAGCACCAGGTGCCCGCCGCTGGCCCCGTTGGCGACCAGCGCGCCCAGCTGCCGCCGCCCCAGCCGGATGCCGACGGCGAACATCGCCCCGCCCAGCAGCACCACCTGGACCACCGCGATCCAGACCAGCAGCATGCCCAGCCGCTCGCCGGTGGACTGGCTGCGATCCTGCCCGCCAGTCAGGTCGTCGATGAGCAGGTCGTGGAAGCTGCGGTAGGCGCCGGTGGGGTCACCGGGCAGCGGCACCCGCTCCGGCGGCGGCGGCTCGGTCACCGCGCCCTTGGAGTACACCGCCAGCCCGTGCTCGTTCGCCGCCAGCACCCCTGGCCAGTCGAAGTCCTTGTCCACCAACCACATCCGACCGCCGAGCCGGGGCAGCTCACTGGGCGGCAGGCTCGCGGCCAGCTGCTCGTAGAGCGCGCCGGGCTGGGCGTAGAGCACCAGCTCGCCGTGGTCCCTGCTCGGCCGGGCCACCCCGACCACCAGGAAGGCGCGTCCGGCCTCGGGCACGGAGACGGTGGCGCCGAGCTCGATCCCGGCCGCACGCAGGAACTCCGGCGAGGCGGCGATCTCATCAGTGCCCTTCGGCGCCCGGCCGCGCAGGTGCTCGGTGATGCCGTGGGTCAGCGGATGGAGGTAGTCCAGCTCCTGAAACTGGGCGCTCAACCGGGTCTGCCCGGCCTGCGCGGTCAGCAGCGAGCGGGTCATGGTCAGCGCGGTCGCCCCCGGCGGCAGCTCCGGCCGGGTCGCGTGCCGGTGCGCGGGGGCGCCCTCCCCCGGCGGCGCGGGCCGCACCTGGGAGCCGTCCAGGTTCTGCAGGATCGGCACGTCGCCGTAGCCTGCGTCGGTCAGCCTGGCCCCGGCCTGGCCGATGGTCTGTTCGATGGTGCGGCGCGGGGTGGTGCGCTGGGCGTCGGAGAGCACGTCGCTGAGCAGGGTGGCGGCCACCGGCACCGAGATCATCACCGCCAGCGCCAGGCTCGCGCCCCTGGTCGCGCTGATCCAGCGCAGCACCAGCCGCAGCACCGCCCGCACGGCGGGCCGGCAGAACACGCCGCGCCGCATCGACCGTCCCTTCAGGACCGGGTTCCCGCTCCTTCAGCGGCAGTCTTCCCGGCGGGGACGGCTCAGGTCATCCTCCGACTCGCCCGGGTTCGGCCTGTTCGGTCACCGGCGCGGCGGCCGAGGCCTGCCCGGTCGCCTCGGCCTGGGCGCGGCGGGCCAGGCGCTGCTCGCACTGCTCCAGCCAGCGCACCTCGGCCTCGGCCTGGAACACCAGCGAGTCCAGCACCAGCAGCCAGGCCAGGTCCTCATCGGCGGAGGCCTGCGCCTTGAGCCGGGTGTAGTTCTGCAGCACCCGCAGCGTGTGCAGCCGCTGCACCCGGACGATGCCGCGCGCGTCCACCCCGGGTAGCGCGGCGGCCAGGGCGATCTTGATGGCCAGCTCGTCGCGCGCGGGCGCGCCGCGGTCCACCGGGGACTGCAGCCAGCGCTGCACCTCGCCCCGGCCGCCGTGGGTCAACCGGTAGTAGATGTGGCCCTCGGCGTCCTGCCCGGCCGGTTCGACCAGGTCGTCGCGTTCGAGCCGTCCCAGCGTGGTGTAGACCTGCCCGATGTTGAGCGGCCAGGTCGACCCGGTGCGCGACTCGAACTCGGCGCGCAGCTGGAAGCCGTACTTGGGCCCCTGCTGTAACAGGGCCAACAGGGCCTGGCGGATTGACATGACCCCGTAGGTACCACCTCCGACCGCGCTTGTCGCCCCTCCTGTCGAATCTGGTTTGGACCAGTTGCCGGGACGGCCACTGGCACAAGCAGGACGAATTGAAAATTCAAAAGAGCATACAGTGCCAGCATATCGAGTATGCTACTCTGCGAAACCCCTGGCGCCGCCCCTGCATTCCCGAGGTTTCCATGGCCGTCCAAGCAGATGTCCGGGTATTCGTCATTGATCCGCAGCCTATTGTCATCGCCACCCTGCGCACCGTGTTCGCCGGCACCGGCGACATCGCCCAGGTGGGCGGCGCCACCTCATGGCGTACCGCGTATCCCCAGTTCAGCCGGTGTCATCCGGATGTCGTACTCCTGGAGCTGGCCAGCACGCTGGACGACGGCCTCGAACTGATCCGGCACTTCCGCGAATACCACCCCGGCACCGAGGTCCTGGTGTTCAGCGGCGAAGGACGCCGGGTGCTGTGCGCATTACGCGCGGGCGCCCGCGGTTTTCTGCTGAAATCGACCGGCCGGGCCCAGCTCATCGAGGCGGTGCGCCGGGCACGCGCCGGGATCGCCACCGTGTCACCAGAACTGCTGTCCCAACTGGTGGCCGAGGTCCAGCAGGACGGCAGCAGGCCAAAACTGTCGGCCCGCGAACTGGACGTGCTCCGGCTGGTCGCCGCCGGTCACCGCAACACCGACATCGCCCGCGACCTGTTCGTCACCGAGGCCACCGTGAAGAGCCACCTGCAACGGGTCTTCAGCAAGCTCAAGGTCAACGACCGGGCCGAGGCGGTGCGGGCCGCGACGGCCGCCGGACTGCTCTGTGCAGAAGGACTGAATCGCTAGTTCAGTAATCGTCGATGGACGCATGCGCACGTGCGCACCCAGACTCAGGCATCGCGTAACCGCTAGTTGTCTGGAGATGCCTGGTGAAAGCACTGATCAAGGCGAAGGACGAGCCCGGCCTGTGGCTGGAGGAGGTCCCGATGCCCGCCGTCGGCGCCGAGGACGTGCTGGTGCGCGTGCGCCGCACCGGCATCTGCGGCACCGACCTGCACATCCAGGACTGGGACGACTGGGCCCGGCGCAACGTGCCGGTGCCGCTGGTCACCGGGCACGAGTTCGTCGGCGAGGTGGTCGAGGTCGGCTCGGCGGTGCGCGAGGTCGCCCTCGGCGACCTGGTCAGTGGCGAGGGCCACCTGGTCTGCGGCAAGTGCCGCAACTGCCTGGCCGGGCGGCGGCACCTGTGCGCCCGCACCAAGGGCCTGGGCGTGCACCACAACGGGGCCTTCGCCGAGTACGTGGCGCTGCCGGCCAGCAACGCCTGGGTGCACCGCAACCCGGTGGACCTGGACGTGGCCGCGATCTTCGACCCGTTCGGCAACGCGGTGCACTCCGCGCTCAGCTTCCCGATCATGAACGAGGACGTGCTGATCACCGGCGCGGGCCCGATCGGCGTGATGGCCGCCGCGGTGGCCAAGCACGCCGGCGCCCGGCACGTGGTGATCACCGACGTCAGCCCGTACCGGCTGGAGCTGGCCGAGAAGGTCGGCGTCTCACTGGCGCTGGACGTCAGCAAGCACGCCATCGCCGACGCGCAGCGCCAGCTCGGCCTGCGCGAGGGCTTCGACGTCGGGCTGGAGATGTCCGGGCAGCCCTCCGCGCTGCGCGAGATGATCGCGAACATGACCCACGGCGGCCGGATCGCGATGCTCGGCCTGCCCAGCAAGGAGATCCCGGTGGACTTCTCCACCGTGGTGCTCAACATGCTCACCATCAAGGGCATCTACGGCCGGGAGATGTTCGAGACCTGGTACTCGATGTCGGTGCTGCTGGAAGGCGGCCTCGACCTCAGCCCGGTGATCACCCACCGGTTCGGCCACGAGGACTTCGAGGAGGCCTTCGCCACCGCCCGCGAGGGGCGCTGCGGCAAGGTCATCCTCGACTGGACCACGAACTGAGCACCCACCCCAGCACGGAAAGGGACCTGATGTTCGGCAGCATGCGCGAGGACCTGCGCAACAGCCTCCAGGAGATCCGCGAGGCCGGCCTGTACAAGGCCGAGCGGGTGATCACCACCCCGCAGAACGCCTCGGTCGGCGTCGGCGGCGGCCCGAAGGTGCTCAACTTCTGCGCCAACAACTACCTCGGCCTCGCTGACCACCCCGAGGTGGTGGCCGCGGCCAAGGCGGCGCTGGACGAGTGGGGCTTCGGCATGGCCTCGGTGCGGTTCATCTGCGGCACCCAGCAGATCCACAAGGACCTGGAGTCCCGGCTGTCGGCCTTCCTCGGCACCGAGGACACCATCCTGTACAGCTCCTGCTTCGACGCCAACGGCGGGTTGTTCGAGACGCTGCTCGGCGCCGAGGACGCGGTGATCTCCGACGAGCTCAACCACGCCAGCATCATCGACGGCATCCGGCTGTCCAAGGCCAAGCGCTTCCGGTACAAGAACCGCGACATGGCCGACCTGGAGCGCTGCCTCATCGAGGCCAAGGACGCCCGCTACCGGCTGATCGCCACCGACGGCGTGTTCTCCATGGACGGCTACCTGGCCCCGCTGGACGAGATCTGCGCGCTGGCCGAGAAGCACAACGCGCTGGTCATGGTGGACGACTCGCACGCGGTTGGCTTCACCGGCCCGACCGGCGCCGGCACCCCGGAGCTCTTCGGCGTGCAGGACAAGGTGGACGTGCTCACCGGCACCCTGGGCAAGGCCCTCGGCGGCGCCAGCGGCGGCTACGTCTCCGGCCGCGCCGAGATCGTGGAGCTGCTCCGCCAGCGCTCCCGCCCGTACCTGTTCTCCAACTCGCTGGCCCCCGCGGTCACCGCCGCCTCGCTCAAGGCCCTCGACCTGATCAGCACCTCCGGCGACCTGCTGGAGAAGCTGCGCCAGAACACCGAGCTGTTCCGCCGCGAGATGACCGCCCGCGGCTTCGACGTGCTCCCCGGCGAGCACCCGATCGCGCCGGTCATGATCGGTGACGCGGCCGAGGCGGGGCGGATGGCGGAGGCGCTGCTGGAGCAGGGCATCTACGTGATCGGCTTCTCCTACCCGGTGGTGCCGCACGGCAAGGCCCGCATCCGCACCCAGATGTCGGCCGCGCACAGCACCGACGAGGTCTGGCAGGCGATCCAGGCTTTCGAGAAGGCCCGCGAAACCCTGAAGGGCTAAGGCTCGACCAGGGCGGGATGCCGAGGATCATCGACCCGGACAACCAGATCGGCCAGGTTGTCCGGGTCGACCTCCTCCGCGTACCGCTGGTAGGCGGGCAGCGTCCAGTGCAGATCCGGGGCCGTGCGGCGGGCCAGCGCCGCCTCGGAGAGTCGCAAGTGGACGGTCAACTCCAGCGGAAGTCCTTGTCCCATCAGCAGTGTGCCGTCCAGCAGCAGCACCCCGCCCGGCGGCAGTGGCACCCGCTCGGCCCTGGTCGCCCGGTCCGTGACCGGGTTCCACAGGCTGGGCAGCACCAGGCCGGATCCCTGTGGCGCCAACGGGTCCAGCACCTCCCGGCGCAGCGCGCCCGCGTCCAGCCAGTTGAGGTAGAAGGAGTCCGGGTCGCGCCTGCCGTGTTCCAGCCGCAGCGAGGCCGGGCGCAGGAAGTCCCCCGCGGAGACCCGCAGCACCGGCCTGCCGCGCACCCGCAGCGGCTCGGCCAGCGCGTCGGCCAGCAGGCCGGGCTCGGCCGCGGCGGCCCCGTCCACGGCGACCCTGGCCCACAGTTGCCTGGGCAGGGCGGCGATCCGGTCGGCGACCTCGGTCACCAGGACGTCGAAGGACACCGGTCGCACCCGCATCCCCCCATCCTGCCAACACCTGCGCGTTTGGCCGGGAACGGCCCGGGTAGCCCGGGGTCCACGAGGAGGTGTGCGATGAGTGAGCGAGTCCGGCCAGCTCGGTTCCCCTGGCCGCAGATGGTCGCGCTGAGCACTGGCGTGATCTTCTTCCTGCTGGGACTCGGCGGTTTCGCCGTCACCGGCTTCACCGACTTCTTCCGGCACGACCCGGTCATCGACGCGCTCGGCTTCACGGTGAACCCGATGCACAACGTGATCCACTTCGTGCTCGGCATCATCGGCGGGATCTGCGCCAGCGGACTGCGCGCCACCATGGCCTACGGCTGGATCCTGATCGTCGGCTACGGCGCGGTCCTGGTCTACGGCCTGTTCGTCACCGGCGACCCCGCGCACGACCTGCTCAACCTCAACTGGGCGGACAACGTGCTGCACCTGGCCGCCGTCGGGGTCGGCGTGCTGATCGTCATCGGCGCCAACCGGATCGGCCGCGAGGACGGCTGGGTGGTGCCGCGGCCGGGTGCCCCGACCCCTGGCCAGTCAGCCAATCGGGGGTGAGCTACTGCACGTGCTAGTTCCGGAACAAGAGGGAGTGGTAGACCGTTGAACCAGTTGACTGACGCGTGCCAGATCCGGCGACGAGCATCCCGAGAGTCGCCGTCGAGCCCGGGTGGCATGCGGTGAACCCCCCAGACCACCGCCTCCCCCATCCGGTGGAGATCGCCGCGTCAGTCCACCGCCGTCGGTCGGTAACACCCCCCTCGCCGGCCGACGGCCCCCTTCGTTTTGGGGAACAAACGGCAAGTGCGATAAGTTGTACTTGGTGGTCGGCGTGTTACGTGTCCCCCGGGCTCACTTTCCGCCTTCATGGAATACCGTTCGGCTGGAGCCATGTCGTGCCTTTCGCCGAGAGGCGACCTAGCGCGTCGACCGCCCCAACTTCCCCGGCAACCGCCGGGATGCCCCGGGTAGCCACCCGGATGCGCGCAGCCTTCGCCCGCCCCACTGCGGCAGGGTGATGGGCATGAGCGAGTGGACCTTCGGGGTCGAAGAAGAGTTCATCCTCGTCGACGCGGACACCGGCAGGCTGGCGGCCCAGGCTGCGGCCGTGCGCCGCGGCGCCGACGCCGGCGGATCCGATGAGCAACTCCAGGAGGAGCTGACCCGCTTCCAGGTGGAAACCGCCTCGCCGGTCTGCACCACCGCAGAGGAGCTGACCCACCACCTGGCCCGGCTGCGCGGCAGGCTGGCCGACAGCGCCCGCGAGCTGAACCTGTGGCTGCTGGCCACCGGCACCGCGGTCTTCCCGGAGCCCTGGCCGCCGCCGCTGGCCGGCAAGGACCGCTACCAGCTCATCGCCGAACGCTACGGCGGCCTGGTGGACACCCTGTGCGGCTGCCACGTGCACGTGGCCATCCCGGACGCCGAGTTCGGCATCCGGCTGTCCAACCACCTCCGGCCCTGGCTGCCGCTGCTGCTCGCGCTGAGCGCGAACTCCCCGTTCTCCCGGGGCCAGGACAGCGGCCACGCCAGCTGGCGGCACGTCAGCTGGGCCCGCTGGCCGTCGGCAGGCCCGCCGCCGTTCTTCGACTCCCCCGCCCACTACGACGCCAGCGTGAGCGCTCTCCTGCGAGCCGGGGCGGCCCTGGACCGCAAGATGGTCTATTGGGACATCCGCCTGTCGGAGGCCCAGCCGACCCTGGAGGTCCGGGTCTGCGACGTGGCGGCCACGGTGGAGGAGGCGGTGCTGCTGGGCGTGCTGGTGCGCGCGCTCGCCCAAGCCGCCAGCCACGACATCGAGGCCGGGGTGGCCGCGCCGCGGATCCCGCACGAGGTGCTGCGCGCCGCGCTGTGGCGGGCCGCGCGGGACGGCCTCGGCGGCCACTGCCCCGATCCGGAGTCCGGCTCGTTGCTGCCGGTCAGCGCGGTGCTGCGGCGTGCCCTGCGGCGGCTGCGGCCGTTCCTGAGCGCCAACGGCGAGCTGGAGCTGGTCGAGCGGCTGACCGAGCACCTGTTCACCGTGGGCGGCGGCGCGCAGCGGCAGCGGCAGGCGATGGCCCGCCGCGGCGAGCCGATGGATGTGGTCGAACTGCTCGCCAGGCAGACCACGGTTTCGTCATTACTGGACTCGCCCAGCTAGCGTAGGAGGGTGCAACCAGGTCGTCCGCCGCGTCAGCGCCAGCCCAACCACTCCAGTGTCCACCTGCTGTCCTCCTCAAAGGTGATCAGCGACCTGGTGGTGAACGCCCGGCTGGGCCCGGACGACCTGGTCATGGACCTGGGCGCGGGCACCGGTGCGATCACCGCCGAGCTGGTCCGCACCGGGGCCCGCGTGCTCGCGGTGGAGCGGGACGAGGAGTTCGTCGGCGACCTGGAGCGCCGCTACGGCGAGCACGAGAACCTGCGGGTGGTGCACGACGACCTGCTGTCGGTGCCGCTGCCGCACCGGGAGTTCGCGGTGGTGGCCAACATCCCGTTCTCCATCACCACCGCGCTGCTGCGCCGCCTGCTGAACACCCCGAACGGCTCGCTCACCCAGGCTGACCTGCTGGTGGAGTGGGGCCTGGCCAAGCGCCTGACCGCGGCCTGGCCGAGGGACCTGGAGAACGCCTGGTGGGCGGCCCGGTTCGAGATCGCCATCAAGCACCGGGTCCCGGCCACCGCGTTCCGGCCGGCCCCCAAGGTCGACGCCGCGCACCTGGTGCTGCAACGCAAGTCCGGCCAGAGCCGCCACCTGCAGGGCGTGATCTGGGCGCTGCTGAGCACCGCCTACGGCTCGCCGAACACCCCGGCGCGGGCCGCGCTGACCTCGTTCATCACCAGGGGCCGGGCGCACCGGATGCTGCACGAGATCGGCATCGAGTCGCAGGCCCCGGTGGGCACCATCAAGCTCAGCCAGTGGCTGGGCATGGCGGATGAGCTGGCCGCGGACCGCTCGCTGTCCTGGCCGCCGCTGCCGAAGAACCTGCGCACCGACGGCAGCCGCCGCGAGGAGTCCACCAACCGCGGCCTCCGCGCGCCCCAGGGCAAGGCAGCCGCGCAGGGCCGCTCCGGCCAGGGCAAGCCGGCGCACGGGAAGTCGGACCAGGGGAAGTTCGGGCACGGGAAGTCGGACCAGGGCCGCACCGGCCAGGGCCGCGCTACCGGCAAGCCCGACGGTAAACCGCGACGCGCACCGAAGCGCTGACCGCACAAGGCTCCGGCAGCACACCGATCCGCCCGGCCAGCTCGGCCGGATCGGTGTGCCAGGCGCTCGGCCCCATCCCGACCACGGTCGCGATGTCCCGATGCGCCAAAGACAACTCGAACGAGCGAACCTCATCATCAACCCGGGTGAAATAGGCCCCGAGCTTCTCCTCCACCCGCCATGCCTTGCCCTCGTCCACCCGCAGCAGCCCCAGCGCCGCCACCAGCTCACCGAGGTGCCCGGCCTCCGGCGTCACCACCACCAGCCGCCCGCCAGGGGCCAGGATCCGGGCCAGCTCGGGCCCGTTGCGCGGCGCGAACACGTTGAGCACCACCGAGGCCACCCCGTCCCGCACCGGCAGCCGCCGCCACGCGTCACACACCACGGCCCCCAGCCGAGGATGTTCCCTGGCCGCCCGCCGCGCCGCGAACTTGGACAGGTCCAGCGCCAGCCCCACGGCCTCGGGCGCGCCGCGGAGCACCTGCCCGAGGTAGTACCCGGTCCCCGCGCCGAGGTCGACCACGGCCCCACCAGTCGCCCCGCCCGCCACCGAGGCCTTCCCAGCCGCCGCCTCTTCCCGGGCCGCCGCCGCCGCTCCGGCCGCCGCCAGCGCCTCCCCCGCCGCCGCGCTCACCGCCGCCGCGACCGGCCGGAAATGCCCAGCCCCCAGGAACTCCGCCCGCGCCGCCACCATCGCCGCGGTGTCCCCGGTTCCCGCCCCCGCATCTCCCGCGAGCAAGCTCAGGTACCCCTGACGCGCCACGTCGAAGGAGTGCCCCGCCGCACACCGCACCGCCCGCCCCTCGGCGGCCAGCCCCAGCCCGCAGTGCGGACAGGCCAGCAACGGCAACACCTCTGAGATCACCGCGCCACTCCACCACAGGCGCCGCCGCCCAGCTCACGCAGGTGCCCGGCCACCGGACCGTGCCCCAGGCCCCCACCCGGCCCCCTACGCCTTCCGGCGGATTTCCCTTACCGGCCACCACATCGACACGTTCGGCCGCACCGGGGCCTGGCAGGGTGAACGGGATTGCCCCCGAAACCCCGCGGAGGAACCATGTCCCGGCGAGCCCACCGCGCGAAACCGTTGCTGGCAACGCTGTTCTGCGCCGCCCTGGCCGTCCTCGGCCTGACCCAGGCCACCCCCGCGCTGGCCGGAGCGGCCCCGGTGATCGGCCCGGCCCGCGGCGACACCCTGCACGTGATGTCGTTCAACCTCCGCTACGCCGCGAGCACCCAGCCGAACTCCTGGCCGGTCCGCCGCCCGGTGCTGGCCGAACTGCTGCGCCGGGAACAGCCCACCGTGCTCGGCACCCAGGAAGGCCTCTACGGCCAGCTGAAGGACATCGAAGCCGACCTGCCCGCGCACTACGACTGGATCGGCCTCGGTCGCGCGGGCGGCAGCCAGGACGAGTTCATGGCGGTCTACTACGACACCCGCAGGCTGACCCCGCTGGCCTTCGACCACTACTGGCTCTCCGACACCCCGAACGTGATCGGCTCGAAGTCCTGGGGCAACCGGGTCATCCGCATGGTCACCTGGGTCCGCTTCGCCGACCGCCGCACCGGCGCCGAGTTCGTCACCGTCAACACCCACTTCGACCACGAGTCGGAGAGCTCCCGCCAGCGCAGCGCCGAACTGGTCCGCGACCGGATCAACGCCCTGTCCCCCGGCCTCCCGGTCATCCTCACCGGCGACTTCAACACCGCCGCCGGCAGCACCCCGGCCTACGACATCCTCCGCACCGGCGCCACCCTCACCGACACCTGGCCCGCCGCCACCGAACGCCGCACCCCGCTACACGCCACCTTCCACGGCTACCGGCCGCTGGTGCCGGGCGGCGACCGCATCGACTGGATCCTCACCAGGGGCGCGACGAGCATCCGGGCCGCGGCCATCAACACCTACGCCCGCAACGGCCAGTTCCCCTCAGACCACCTGCCGGTCCAGGCCCTGCTCACCCTCGGCCGCCCCGCCTGAACCGTTGCGCGCAAAGGAAAACGCAGCCGGCATCAATGACTCCAGATAGCCAACGATCGAAGAAGGGTCAACAATCGAGGCGGACGAAGCGATATACGAATCGGGTCGCACCAGCAGCAACTGATTTGAATAGGGACACTCTTCGACCCAATAAAGTCCTTCGCCAGGAGTGTCGCGCACCTGAATTGTCCGCACAAATGGCGGCAGGTCGAAATCTGGCTCTTTATCGCCAAAGACGAGAAGCGTAAAGAAGCGGTAGTCGAGCAACGAGTAGATCCGCGTTTGTTTACTTGCCGGAAGCGCACCCGGCGCGTCTCCGACCTGAGAATAGACCATGAAGTCGAAAAGCCGAGAGCCCGCGAGACCCTGTTCGCCGTAGCGAATTCCCATGCCGGTAATGTTGCCCGCCCTCCTCTCGACCATCTTGACGTAATCCACCGCGTGAGTTCCACCCTCGGAGTACTTGGTCGATCGCACCAGTGCCCCAGAGGTTTCAACTACACTCAGCGCGACCGGCTTGCGCTCGTGCTCGTACGTTCGCAGGATCTCCGTCGAGGAGTCCGCGTTGACGGTCATGCCAATCTTCCACATAAGGTTGAACGCATCCGACAAGCCGGTGTTCAACCCTTGTCCACCATTTACCGAATGAATGTGGCAGGCGTCACCGACCAGATAGACCCGGTCGTCGACAGAAAACCTCTCCGCAACGGACTCCTTGACCGAGAACCGGGAGAACCATTCAATTTGCTTCAAGGTCACCTTGTGCGGGTGCATGGCCCTATTGATCTTGGCGATAACTTGTTCCAGGTCGAACTCGACTAGGTCCATTCTCACATAGAAGCGATCGATCTCCCCTTCACGCGGGATCCATGCCACATCCGACGTGTCGACCTGGAAGACGATGATCTCCGGAACCTTGGGGAAGTCAGTCTCGAAAACTCCATCCAAGACAGCCCAAACCAGCTCCGGCCGAGTTATCTCGAACGGGATACCGAAGAAACCTCGGACAGATGAACGTGAGCCGTCCGCACCGATGACGAACTTCGACTCAACCAGTTCTCCGGAGGACAGATTTGACCGGCAGCCACTCTCGGCGATTTCGACGTGGTCGACCGAGGTGTTGCGCCGCACCACGCAGTCCATTTCACTGACTTTGCGATCCAGCAACCTCTCGACGAATGCCTGACCAAGCATCAGAAAATGCTTGTGAAAACATCCCTCCAGATTGTCCCACCAGGTGGACTGGCGAGAAACGAACTTGCCGTCAGCCCACACCGAGCTGGTATTGCAGGTCTTGCCGAGCCGATAAAGGTCATCAAAAAGGCCCACAACCTCCAGCAACTGCAGCGAGCGCGCGTTCAACGCGTCGGCCCGGCCTGTGCGAAGTGGTTCTGACGACTTGTCAACTATCAGGACGCGTAGGTTGTACAGTCGTCCGAGCAAAGCGCACAACAGACCGACCGGACCTGCCCCGACGACGAGAACATCAACCTTGAGTTCACCGGCATTGATTCGACCGTTCTCGGACTGCGCGGGGGTCTCGTTCGACACGACTAATATCTCCGACCATCGGCTTGCGGGGAGCGCTGTCAACAATACGGGTCAACCCGTGCGTCCATCGCATTCATGAGCGGATCAACGCGGGGTTGTCCAGCGGCGGGTCACCGAGCACGTGCACCCGGCGCAGATGCCGGGGCGCCCGGCTGGTGAAGGCCTCACGTCCGTGCAGCAGCGTGTAGTTGTCGGAGACGACCACGTCGCCGTCCTGCCAGGTGTGCGCGTAGAAATGCCCTGGCGCGTAAAGAGCTTCCCGGAGACTGTGGTGGAACCGCTCCAGCTCCTCCGCGCCGACGCCGGTGAACTCGAGGTCGGGATGGTTGATGAAGTCCGGGTCCCCGGCGATCGCGGGCTCGCCGTAGCGCAGCACCGGGAATCCACCGACGGGATGCGTGGTCACCACCGGGGAGACGGCTGCACTGTCGTAGAACTCCATCTTGCGACGGTAGGTGCCGGTGACCCGCTCCCACAGCTGCCGGGTGCGCGGGTCCGCATCGGCCAGCACCGCGGGCGTGTTCGAGAAGGTGGTCCGGCCGCCCTGGTGCTCGCCGGGGGCGCTGACACAGTGAAAGATCTGGAACTCCGGCACCTGCGGCCGGTACATGCCGTCCCAGTGCAGCGGAACGTAGCTGTGGTCGAAGATGTGGTCGTCGGGCTGGTCGTGCTCGACCAGTTCGAGGACCGCGCCGAAGGGCCACATGGCGATCTCACCCCAGCCGCCACACCACCCGGTGAGTTCGGCCGGCCCGGCGAAGGTGGAGAAGCCCCGCAGCAGCACAAGATGGTGGGTCCTGGCCAGCTCGCGCAGCCGGTCGACCGGCAGCTCGGTCACCGCGGCGCCAGGCCGCGCCGGACGCACCACTACCCCGAACGGGCTCAGCTTCTCGACGGCGAAATCGGCGGTCATGTCCTTCTCCTTGTCCGGCAACACGTTCTAGGCGACTTCGGCGCGGGACCGCGGCAGCGCGAAGTGGCTCGGCCGCCCGTCCCCGCTGACCAGTTCGGCCCCCGCGGCTTCGGCCTCGGCGCGTTTCATGAGCACGAACCGATCGCCCAGATCGACCGCGACGCTGTGCCAGGGGGTGAGCCAGCTGCCGGCGGTCTCGGCCAGGTGGATGCCCAGTTTCGGGGCGCCGCAAGGCTGCGGGTGGATGGACAGGCGCACCGCCTCGGGGAAACGCTCGACCAGCAGGTCACCCCAGGCCTTGCTGCGCTGCATCATCCGATATGCCCCTGCCCGCGCAGCCCGCTGCAGGGCGGACCGACTGCCCTGATACGCCGGAGTGTCCCCGTCCTCGAACAGGAACCGGGTGAGAGCGCGGTACAGCTCGACGTCAACGCCGGCGCGGACCCGCTCCCTGATCGCGCCGAGGTCCTCGGCATAGGCCGCTCGCAGCGCGGTGCACGACACGCCACAGGCCCGCCAAGCTTGCGCTGGTGGGCAAGCACCAGCGCCATGCTGCTCTCGGCGACCCACCGTGCTTCCTCCGACATGCCAAGCCTTCCATCCGGTCTTCGCGAACTTCAGCGTGACCGAGCGGCAAGGCCGTCCATACTGACTTCTCGGTATGACACGGCGTAATGAAAGCGAGCCTCACGGTTTCCGGACTACCGGCGGAGATGGCCGTCACGTCATCGGGATCCTCGTACTTCACCGCTGCCCGGTGTCCGGCCAGGGTGCCGTACCCCGTTGACATCGAGTCCGGCCTTCGAGGGCCGCTGCTGTGCTCACTGCTGTACGGAATGGAAAGAGGCTCTGGAGATTGTCTCTCCAGAGCCTCTGACCTGCGGTGGGCGATACTGGGATCGAACCAGTGACCCCTTCGGTGTGAACGAAGTGCTCTCCCGCTGAGCTAATCGCCCGGGTCTTCCCGCCCTGCCTTCCGGCCGGGCAGGAAGAACATTACACGATCCACTCGCTACCGCGAAAACGGGGTCCTGGCCCACGGAAGGTCCAGGTCAAACCACCCGGCGATCATGCCGAAGACGTTGAGCAGCCACAGGGTCGTCAGCACCACGAGGCCGGTGGCGGCGAGCACGCCCCAGCGGACCGCCCAGTGCTGGCGGCGCAGCCAGCGGGTCCAGGCGTCGTACTTGGACTTGGCGAAGGCGAGGACCTTGCCGGCCCAGGAGAACTCGGTGGCCAGGATGGCCAGGCCGGCGAAGACGACCAGCCAGCCGGGGCCCGGGTACGGGATGAGCACGATGCCCAGTGCCAGCACCAGGCCGCCGACCACGCCGACCGAAATCCGGAAGACGAGGCGGAGGGTGGGGCTGTTGCGGATCTTGGCGGCGAAGCCCCAGCGCTCGGCGAGGCGGTCCAGCACGTGGGGCTGGGCGCCGTCCTTGGTGAAGCCCGCGGGCTCGTGTTGTTCGGAGGTGCTGCTCAGCGCCTACTCCAGGTTTCCTTGGCCCACGACGGTCGTCGGGCTCGCGGGTGCGGCACGCCCGTCCTCCAGGGACACCGCGTACCCGGTGAACTGCGGCGCGTTGTCGCCCCAGCTTACGGTCCGGGGCTCGATTTCCGGGCCCGCCACGTCGAAGGCGCCCAGCGCCCTCGGCGGCTGCCCCGGGCTGGACAGGCCCCACAGCACGTAGATCTGCCGGGACTGGTCGTTGGCCGGCAGGTCCATCGGCACGATCGCTCCGCGACCGCCCGCGGCGACCATCATCGCCACCGGGTGACCGTCGCTCGCGGCGCCGATGAGGGCGCGGCGCATGTTCGGGTCGCCGACCAGCTGCACCGCCTTGGTCAGCGCGGCGGCGCGGGCGGCCTCGGCGTCACGTTCGGCGCCGAGCTGGAGGACCCGGATGCCCAGTCCGCCGATCGTGACCACGGCCAGCACCGCCGCGGCCACGGCCAGCCACCGCCGGTTGCCCGGACGAACAGACTTGCGGGCATCGCGCCGGTTCGAAAGTTCATCATGAGGCTGCCGTTCGCCGACCGTTGGCGACACTTCGGCGATAACGCCGGAATGGCTCCCCGAATGGGCGGGCACCTGGGGTTCTTGGTCAATTCGGGCGAACAGGTTCGCCCGAAGGTGCGGCGGTGGATCCTCTTGCGGCACCGCCGCGCCGAGTTCGGCGCCGATCTCCTGGGTGGCCGCGACCACGTCCCGGCAGCGCGCGCAGCCGGGCAGGTGCGCCTCGAACTCGGCCACCTCCGCCGGTTCCAGCACGTGCAGCGCCCAGCCGGTCGCCAGCTCCTCGTGGGGGCAGTCCAGGCCCCGAAACTCCGTGTTCACCGCTGCTCCCCGAGGTCACGGTCCTGGTCGTTGCCGCTGGTCAGCAGCGTGCGCAGCCGGCGAACCGCGGCGAACATCCGCGACTTCACCGTGCCGAGCGGGACGCCGGTCATGGTGGCGACCTCGCACTGGGTGTAGCCGCCGTAGTAGGCCAGCACGACCACTTCCCGCTGGTCCTGACTGAGTTCGCCGAGCGCGCCGCGCACCTGCTCGCCCAGCACGCCGGTGATCGCCGCGGCGTCCGCGCCCGGTGCCTCGCGCTCGCTCGTCATGGCCTGTTCGGCCTGCGCGGCCGAACGTTTGCGCTGGGTGTTCTCCCTGCGCACGGCGTCCACCGCGCGGTGGTGCACCACGGTCAGCAGCCAGGTGCCGACGCTGCCCCGCTCAGCCTGGTAGCGACCTGGATCGCGCCACAGTGTGAGGAAAGCCTCTTGCACGACGTCCTCGGCGAGCTGGGTGTCGACACAGACACGTTTGGCCAACGAGTACGCCTGTCGGCAGTACCGGTCGTACAGGCTTGCGAACGCTACGCGGTCACCTTCCGCCAACCGGGTGACGAGCTCGCGGTCGGTCACTCCTCCGGCGGGCCGCCCGTCTTGTTCAGCGGTGCTAGCGTGGTCGAGCCGTGCAGCCGGGTATCTCGGCCGATCAGCAACCAAGGGGTTCCTCACATCCAGCGTTCGCACAACGGCGCGGACCGGTTCAGGCTAGACCTCGAAGCCAAATCCAGACACGATGACTGACCACTCAGCGCAACGCTCTGGTCGCCCACCGAAGTAGTTCTGCCCCGGATGGGTGATCTATCGGCCATAGGCGAGCGCAACTGGCCACTCCCACGTCACAAATACAACGCATGGCCGTTCCTAGGGCGGCAGGCAACGGCAGCAGTGCAGAAAGGCGGGCGACGATGCGCAACGACCATGTGACCCTCCGTTCCACGGCGGTCTTCGACCTCCTGGCCCCGCGGACCCCCGCGGTCCCGGTCCAGGTCGAGCTTCGCTACGACACCCGCGACCCGTACGCGGTGGTGGCCGCCTTCCGGACCGGGCGCACCGGCTGGGTCGACTGGGTCTTCTCGCGCGATCTGCTCGCCGACGGCCTCATCGCCGACGCCGGTGACGGCGACGTGCGCATCCGCCCGGCCGTGGACGACCCCGAGGTGGTCGTCATCGAGCTCAGCTCCCCGTCCGGCCACGCCATGTTCGAGGCCTCCGCCCAGGAGCTCGCCGACTTCCTGGACCGCACCTACGACCTGGCCGCCCCTGGCAACGAGAACCTGTGGGTCAACATGGACGAGGCCCTCTCCCAGTTGCTCTCCAACGACCTGAGCTGAGGAAACGGCGCGCGGTGCGGCGCGCGCCCGCGGTGGGGGACCCCCGATTTGATCCGGCTCCCCCTTGTCCGATAAGGTTCTCCTCGTTGGACGGCAACAGCGAAAACCCCCGGTAACACAGGGGGAAGCAGCACGGAAACTTCGCCTCGCCGAACACATGCGGATGTAGCGCAGCTGGTAGCGCATCACCTTGCCAAGGTGAGGGTCGCGGGTTCGAGTCCCGTCATCCGCTCTGGGCGGCTCGTTCACGGGCCGGACCTCTGTAGGGTCGTGATCTTCGGAGCGCGGCTTCCCACAGGGAACGGCGGAGTGGCCGAGTGGCTTAGGCAAGGGCCTGCAAAGCCCTGTACGCGGGTTCGATTCCCGCCTCCGCCTCGGACGATTAGCTCAGCGGGAGAGCACTACCTTGACACGGTAGGGGTCACTGGTTCAATCCCAGTATCGTCCACCAGAAACATGCAGGTCAGAGACTCGCCGACATCGCGTCGGCGGGTCTTTTCTTCTTTCTGACCGTCAGCGTGCCCGGGAACCCAGCTGACGACATGAGCTGGAGGGGCTGGGAGGGCTGTACACCTCGCGGGTATGAGCCTCGATCTGGTGGTTCGGCAAGGGGTGAGCCAGGACCAGATCGGCCCAGCGCTGTCGGTTCCCCGGGGCGATCGAGCTGGTCATGACAACCAAGACCCCGGGGACCCGCGGCGCACACGCCCGAACCCACACACC